>CAYZOC010000001.1:0-63538 GCA_964480275.1 uncultured Staphylococcaceae bacterium
TGGAAAGTCACTTATATTTTCACCCTCGATGTGGGTTTATCAAAATAATAGCATCGAAACGTTTATTCAAACAAGTAACGTTAGTCAACTAACTAACCGCCCAAAAGTGTATGTTTACGCTGGTGGCGGCGAGTTAACAATCACGCCTTTCGTCCCCGTTATCTATGACACATTAATTGAAAATGGCTATGATGACACACTAGTAAAAACACATATCCAAAGCGGCCAGGGTCATAACGAAGCCGCCTGGGCTCTTCATCTTCCCCTAGCTCTAGATTGGCTGTTAGCTAGTATCTAAGCAAAAGACCACATTATGGGGTCTTTTTAAAATATATCATCTTCTTCTTCACAAATTTCAAGATGTTCAACATTATCTAGAGCGGTTTCAATAAGAGGTAGCCAATCAAACTTTGCTTCTTCTTCGCTTGCAACCTTGATCCGTGGTTTAGTTACGGGGTCAACTGGCGTAAAAATGGTACAGCAATCTTCAAATGGTTGAATTGAAATATCATATGTCCTAATTTTACGCGCCAGTTCAACGATGTCTACTTTATCCATCATCGCTAATGGACGAATAACTGGTAGGTTAGTCACTTCATTTATTGTGGCAAGACTTTCAAGTGTTTGCGATGCAACCTGGCCAATCGATTCGCCATTGATAATAATCGGAATGTGTTTTTTATAGGCTAAACCCTCAGCTAAACGATACATCATTCGACGCATGATTGTAATCGTGTAACTTGGTTTAACCGCCTCATATATTGCTTCCTGTAAACGTGTAAAAGGAATAATATAAAGATCAATCTTACTCTGGTAACGATTTAACACTGATAATAATTGTCTTAGTTTAACAATTACTCCTTCTTGCGTATATGGTGGCGAGGCAAAATGAATGCATGACACTCTAATACCTCTTCTTAGCGTTAAATATGCGGCAACGGGACTATCAATTCCGCCACTGAGCATCATTAAGCCCTGACCAATAATACCAAGAGGATATCCGCCAGCACCTAGACGCTTATCAACGATAAAATATGCACCATTATGATATATTTTAATCTCTAATTTATAGTCTGGTTGGTGGACATCAACCGTCCAATTTGTATTAATTAATATTTCTTTTGCTAGTTGGCGATTAACTGAATCACTAACTATTGGAAAAGTTTTATCATTACGTTTCGTTATAATTTTAAATGTTTGACCTGCTTGACGTTTGATGATATCAAGCCCCGCTTTTTTCATTACTTCAATATCACGAGGATATACTTCGATGATACTTACATAATATATCCCGCTTATATCAACGAGAATATCGATTATCTCCTGTTCATAGGAAAAGTCATACTCGCGAATATATATGTGATCGTGGGTAATTTGCACGCTTACTTTATAATGGTGAAGGGCATGCTTAATGTTGCCTTTTAGTTGGGCAATAAATTTATTTCGATTACGGCCTTTGGTATATAATTCACCAAAGCTGATCATAATTTCTCTATTCATACTTTGTCTCCGTCATTAACTTAGCCAAAACTTTTATAAATTCCTGGACTTCTCTCAAAGTATTATAATAGCCAAAAGATACGCGAATAACATTACTAGCCCGATATTCGTCGTTAAACATTGCTAAAACAACTTTTGATGGTTGATGCTTTTTACTGCTACACGCACTAGTGGTTCCGACCATTATATCGTGCTTTGAAAGACCAGCGGCAATGACAGCGGCTCGATGCTTTTCTAGCGAGAAATTTATAATGTGCGGTACTGAATTTTGACTAGAATTAATGCTGAGATTATCACAAGTAGCTAAATAATTTCTAAATTCTTGATTAAGTTGATTGATAGATTCTAAGCGCTCATGAAAATTATTGAGTGCTAGCTTTATAGTTTTAGCAAGGACGATATTTTTCGGGCTATCAGGAGTTCCATGACGAAATCCTCCTTCATAACTCCCACCTTCAATTTGTGGGATTAACTGAATGCTTCTTTTAAAAATTAGCGCCCCACTTCCCTTGAGACCATTTATTTTATGAGCGGAAAAAGAAAACGCATCCAGCAATTGATAATTGATTTCAACTTTTGCTAGTGCTTGGGTGATATCGGAGTGGAACAAACATTTTGGGAATTTTTTTAAAGACCGCGCTATCTTTTCAAGATCATTAATTGCCCCAGTTTCATTATTTACCGCCATCACTGACACAATAATTGTTTCCGCATCAATCGCCGAAATCAAATTCTCAATATTTACACTTCCATCTTGATTAAGCGGAATCAAAATGATTTTAAAACCAAATTGTTGGGCCAAGCGTTCAAGTGGGCGAATAACACTAGGATGTTCACCTGCGCTAGTAATAATTTTTTTACCACGATTTTGATAGTTGAGGGCTCCACCTTTTAAAAACAGATTGTTAGCCTCAGTTGCGCCACTAGTGAAAACAAGTTGATAATCATCATTAGCTAGGTGAAACTGACGTAAAATTGATTTGCGACTTTTTTCGACTAGCTCATTTACTCGTAGGCCAAAAGCATGGCTACTGCCCTGATTTCCATAGTAGTCTTCTAATATTTTGCTATATAAAGTTAATATCTGCGGGTTTACTTTTGTTGTTGCGGCATTATCAAAATATATCATCTAACGATTCCGAAATTGCTTGATTGTATCGGTACAGTTATTGTAAACATCAGCAAAACTTCCATTCATAAAACGAATTTCTTCATCTGATAGCTTTGCTTGTACATCACTATACTGGGTCCGATATCTATTTAAATATATAATCGACGCCTCAGCGAGATTTGCATTATTGAATTCTGTATCAATTCGTTTAATCAACGCCTCAGCAAGGGTTTTCAGTTCATCAGCATAACTATTAGTAACTGTGACATCAATTGGTGTTTTTTGTAGTGTTAGTGTAATTAAATCAATTAACTCATAAGCACGATCAAAGTCAGCAATTTGTCGATTGATGAATGTTTCAACTCTGATGTCACGTAGTTTTGCCTCGGCTTTTTTTAAACTAAAGAACATATTTTTAACAAGTAGATTTGCGCCTTGGGCGTCATCTTTTAAATCATCAATGTATGTGAAGTATTTGTTTAAAAGTTTCTCGGCAACTTCACTTTCATCGCGTAGTTGATTCATTTTTTCCACTAAGACAGAATAAGGTTGTTTGGTTGAAGAGTGAGTGAAACTATCAAGCATTCTTTTGGTGTTAGATAGATCATTTAACTTAACCTTGATTACTTCTAATTGACTATCAGACTCTTGGCTAATTAAGTATATCTTCTTCACCGTTGCCATATTGTTAACAAGTTTAATATAGCGCCGTTCAATATCATTAACGCGTTGGTAGACTTGATCAAATTGCTCAACAAAAATTGTCTTTTGTTCAACTTCATCATCAAAACGGACTAATAGTTCGGAAACTGTCCGATCGATTTCTGTTAATTCTCTATCAATTCCTTGTGTGTTAAATACCCGCAATTTACGTTTAGCATCTTCAAGAAAATTATTAAATTTATCTAGTTGTTGATTGACTAAAAGATGAGGGAGGGGAATTCCTTGATGTTCTAATTCTTGGTATCGAGAGCGGACAAATTCAAGTTTTTGAGGTATAAGTTCCACTGTTTTGACACAAAGTAAAGGAAGTGATTCTAAAGATTTTTCTAAATATTTAAGACTTGTACGGATTTTTTCAAGCGCTTGATTGGCCTCATCATAATAAGCACCATTAAGAGCGTCTTCATGTTGATTGAACAATTTATCGACTTGACTAAAAATACGTTCAAAACTAGCTTCAACTAGTTCGAGTTCTTTTTTATTTTCACGATAAATGTTTTTAATTATCCGATAAGTTTTTTTATCATCGATTGATTGTTCTCTGATTTCTGTTTCGGGTCTGATTACATTAGCTAAATCACGATTTAAAAGTTGAACTTTATTTTCATATTCGACGACAATAAAACGGTTTTCTTGATAGGAAGATTTATATTCACGGTTACCTTTAACTAGTTCTTCATTGAGTATTTGGATTGAACGTGAAGCCCGACGATCTTCAATATCACGTAGTTGTTCAAAACGTTTATAAAATTCTTCATAGGTTGGTTTCATTAGCAAATTAATATCACTGATTGCTTCAATTCTTCTTAAATGTTGACTGTCTTCGTTGAGTAAAAGATTATGGGCATAGTTATATTTATGGGTGAGAGCATTTTGTAAGCGCCGATTTTTTCTTCCCAATAAAAAATACTTATAGAGGAAAATATATGCAACAATCAAAACGATAAGTCCACCAACTATCCCTAGATAGCCGTAAACATCAAGCAAAATTAAATTTTTCATAAGTCACTTCCTATGATTGATTATACAAAATAAGCCATATAAAGTAAATTCTATTAATGAAATTAATACTTATCCGCAACTACTAGATTTACATCATGGTCAGGAAAGAATGTATCCCTACACTGTCATAGAAGAATAATTTGATAAAAACGGTGATTATCTTGACAATAACCGGCAAATAAGATATATTCAATGAGCATGTAAGCAGCATGTAAATACTACTTGTCTGATGAGCGCCAGCTATATTTGCCAGTAACCAAAGCTATAAGGTGAAAACATTAAGGCACCCATCCGGAGTAAGGGATTTACACCTATTGTTTATTTTGCAAATTAAACAAAAGGAGGAAACATCATGAGATACACTGGATCACAATGGAAAAGATCGCGGCGTTTAGGCCTTTCACTTCTTGAAACCGGCCAAGAACTAAAAAAACGCCCATATGGACCTGGACAACACGGTAACGGTCGTAAAAAGAAACCATCAGAATACGGTAAGCAATTAGTTGAAAAACAAAAGCTACGTTTCACTTATGGCGTCAACGAACGTCAATTCCGTCGGCTATTCTTAATGGCGGTTAAAGACAAAGAAACCGTTACAGGTACAGCTTTCATTCAAATTCTTGAATCACGCTTAGACAACCTCGTCTTCCGCGCTGGTATTGCAAGGACTCGTGCTCAAGCTCGTCAATTCGTCAATCATGGACACATCCTCGTCAATGGCAAAAAGGTTGATTTACCATCATACCTTGTAAAAGTCGGCGACGTAATTAGTGTTGCTGAAGGAAGTAAAGATTTAGTTTTAATTAAAGCTAACCTCGATACCCTAGCAACTAGTGTTCCATTTGTCAGCGTTGACAAGGAAAAAATGACTGCCAAGTTCGATCGCAAACCTGAACGGACAGAAGTCGTTCAAGAAATCAACGAAGCACAAATTATTGAATACTACAACCGTTTACTATAATCGATTGTTAGGATTAAAAATCACACTTACTCAATATTGGGTGAGTGTTTTTTTATATAAAAAACCCATCATTTCGATGGGTTATAAATGCTAAATTTTAATTAATCTATTTTGGCGACGAAGTAATTTTTCTTGCCACGTCTAATAATAAAGTAGCGATTATATAGTGCCTTATCTTTTGTGATGATCATTTCAGTATCATTAACCTTAGCGCCATTGACACTAATCGAATTGCCAACAATAAACTCGCGCGCTTCGCGTTTTGATTTAGCAGCCCCAAGGTGGATTAATAAATCTTCTAGTTTAAGTTTATCATCAATAGTAACAATCATATTAGCGAATAACTCTTCGATTTCTTTTTCTTCTAGACGACTAACATCACCACTAAATAAGGCTTCACTCATCGCGATAACACGGTTAAGATCATTTTCGTGATGAACAATCTTGATTATTTCTGCTGCTAATGTTTTTTGTGCTAGGCGTAATCCAGGATTAAGTTTATGTTGACCGGCGAGGGCTTCTATTTCTGCCTTAGTCATAAATGTAAAGACCTTAAGATATTTAATCGCATCATCATCACCAACATTTAAGAAATATTGATAGAGTTTATAAGGACTAAGACGATGGCGATCAATAAAGAGGGCACCATCGACACTTTTACCAAATTTTTTTCCTTCGCTGTCAGTTAGTAAATTAGCAGTCATTGCTTCAACATTAGCGTCACCTTTGACTTTTCTAATCATCTCTAGACCGGCTGTAAGATTACCCCATTGATCACCACCGCCAATTTGCATACTAACTTGATAGTGCTCATGTAAGTGTAAAAAATCATAACTTTGAAGTAGCATGTAAGAAAATTCAGTATAAGATATTCCTTCATCAAGACGACGGGCCACTGTATCTTTTGCCAACATATAATTTACGGTGAAGAGTTTACCATAATCACGTAAAAATTCTAGAAGTGACATTTTGCCTAACCAATCGTAATTATTAACAATCTCACCTTTTTTGGGGTCATCAAGATTGATGTATTTACCTAATTGAGCGTGAATAGCATCTGTGTTCGCCTTTAGTGTTTGCTCGTCAAGAAGATTACGTTCACTGCTACGACCACTTGGGTCCCCGACCATTCCCGTTCCCCCACCAACAACGGCAATGATTTTGTGACCAGCTTTTTGTAAACGCATAAGCGTCATAACCATCACAAAATTGCCCATGTGCATACTACTTGCACTTGGATCGAACCCACAATAAATTACTTGCGGTTTCGCAAGCATTTCTCTTATTTTTTCTTCATTTGAAAAGTCTTTAATAAGACCCCTGTATTTGAAGTCTTCGTAAATATTAATCATATTTTATTGCCTCTATTTAGTAGAATCAGCTTCTATATATCTACTTTCAATTTTAATTCGATTTTGATAGTACTCACCATTTAATAATTTGACAAGCATGTCCATCGCACTGAGACCGACTTGATACATGTCTAAATACATGTTGGAAATTTTTGGTCGGGCGATATTTGCATATTTTGTGCCAATCAGACTCAAAATTTCGACATCCTCAGGAACTTTTAAGCCATTATCAAGCGCAGCATTTAATACTGCGAGCGCAAGAGAATCTCGATAACAGAGGAAAAAACCCTTCTTCTCCTTTTTAAACAGTTGATCAAGGGCATCATAGACAACTTGATAGTCGTCATCGACTGGCAGAATGTTATATTTTTTTCCTTCTTGTTCATGAGTGGAAATAAAACTTCTTTCTAAACGTTCTAAAAGACGTCCAGCATTCGGAAGTTGGAGAAAATACATTGGTTTCCCGTCTTCTTGCAAGCGCGGGCGCATAATGTGCTCACGTAATGTATGCTCGTAACCAAAGGTAATAGATGCAATCTTTTCTTTATTTTCAATTTTATTATTAACAACAACGACTGGGACTTGATAGCCACTGATTTTTTCAATGTCTTCTTCCTCAAGTTCGTCATCAAACACAATTGCTCCATCGACATGACTGGTAATAAGCTTATCAATCGCTAACATTGCTTCACTCTTTTCATGCGACGTACAAAAAAGTGTTATTGCATAGCCCATATCGCGAGCGGAATCGGTGAGTCCATGGAGTAAATTTGAAATATATACGTAATTAGCTCCCGGGATTACAACACCAATATTTGTTGTCTTGCTCGTTGCAAGTGCTTGGGCTAGACCAGAAGGACGATAACCAAGGCGCTTAATTGCTTCTTGAACTTTTATTCTAGTTTCTGGACGAACGTTTTCTAAATTGTTAATTACACGTGAGACAGTAGCAAGACTAACACCAGAGGCGGCGGCTACTTCATAAATTGTCACACGATCTTTTAGGTTACTTGGCATAATAAAAACCTCCGTTTTTATAGTAAATGAAAATATTTTCATTGTCAATGATAGCGTTTACATTTAGATTATATAAGAAGATTTGCAAGTTATTAATAAACTGGATATTCAACACGTGTTAGGCGAGGGTTTACAATGTCTTTTCGCCCGACTTTTGCCTCATGTTCTCCATCAATCAAAACTAGGTCTCCAGAAAATCCAACAGTTGTATTCCTCACAAGTGACGAACCAACCCCATATGTATCGACCGGTGTATTTAAACTTTCAAAATAGCGAATTTTTTCAACATCAAAGCCACTAGAAACAATAATTTTGACATGATTAAATCCATGAACATCAAGATTTTTCCTGACGGCGAAAATTAATTCAGGACAAACTCCATGAGGGTCAAAACCACTTGTATCCTTATCAAGAAAATATTTATCAATCAGCGCCTTGGATGTATCAATACGAACGGCACCTAGTTGGTCTTTAAGTGCCTTAGCAACTCGAAGACTATCAACCACACAGTCGTTATTATAATCAACGAGCGCTGTTACTTTTTGATCAGGAAAAGTTTGATGATATAACTTAGCCGCTCTAACAATATCACCACGGCACATTTGAATAAGGGCATGGGGCATTGTTCCCATTCCCTTAATTCCCATCCATGCGCCTTGCGCATTCGTAGAATATTTTTTTATTCCACCAACATATGTAGCATAGCCATCACCTTTTTGCGTTAAATAATCATCTTGTCGGTCCGCCATTGAAAAGCAGTCTTTGCCATTTAAAACCTTCCGGACTTCATAAACATTAGTTGCAACACTACTACGGCGAGCAAGGATTCCATCAATCATACTTTCAAGATAACCAAAATCTTCATAGCGACCACTAATTTTTAAAACAGGTTCACCAGCATTAGCAATGTCACCATCGTTTAGTGCCAAAATCTCAAGTTGCTCAGGATTTTTTGCAAAGGTATGAATAAGAGCAATTACTTCATCAAGTCCACATATAATCGTATCATTACGTCGTTGAAAGAACTGCATCGTGACATGGCGATTTGGTAAATGTTCACTAATTATTTTCATCGTCTTAACAAAGTAATGGGCAGTATAAAAGTGTTCTTTAATCTTGTCATCAAAGCAAAAAGTTTTGTTTGTCAGACGTGATATCTTCCCAGCTTCTTTGAGTTGTATTTCAAAATTTTCCATAAATCCTACTTCTTTAATTCATCGAAACGTTCGTGATTAAAGTCTATTAATATATTAATTAAAACTTTACGGGCTGCTAAATAGTCATCAGTATCAATAACTGATGAGCAAGTGTGAATGTTGCGCGCACATATACAGTGGGTGAGTGTTAAGACTCCACTATTAGACATATGGATTGCACCAGCATCAGTTCCTCCAGGACTGGAGTAGTATTGACTTTTAACGTCACTAGCTTTACACATGGCTTCCTGATATTGAATTAATTTAGAAAAACTAAGCATCGAACGATCGGCATAGCGAAGTAAAACCCCACCACCCAATTGTCCTTCTTCATCTTTGTTTCCTGTCGAATCACGAGCAGGAGAACAATCAGGGACAATTGCAAAATCAGGATTAATCATCTGGGCCATCGTAGTGGCTCCGCGAAGTCCTACTTCTTCTTGCACAGTTGCGCCAATATATAAATCATAAGGGAGTTCGACGTCTTTAAGTTGAGCGGCAACATCAAGTCCCAAAACAACGCCATAGCGATTATCAAACGCTTTTGATAGTAAGCGTTGGCCCTGATTTAGTTCGACAAAGTCACCTTTTATTACGACCATCGCCCCAATATAAACACCACTACTGATAGCTTCACTTTTACTTCTAAAGCCAAAGTCAACTAACATGTTTTTTATTTGAACTGGTTGGTTTCGATCATTTTCACTCATCAAATGAGGAGGAATTGCATCGATACTACCTTCAATAAAATCACCATTTTTTGTCCGAAGATGAACGCGGTGAGCAAGCATCGTTTGTGGATTAATCCCACCAACAGGATTAAGTGCAATCATGCCATTTTCCTTGATGTCAATCACAATAAAGCCAACCTCATCCATATGTGCAGCCACCATAACTTTAAGTGGATTTGGATGTTTACTTTTTTTCAAAGCAAAAATTGAACCTAAATTATCCTCGACAATTTCATAACCTAGGCTATGATATTTTGCGCCCAAATAATGAGCAAGCAAATTTTCTTGGCCGGAAATTGAGTTGATTTGCGTGACTTCTTTAAAAAGATTTAGTTGTGTTAAGTTTAGTTTCATCTTTACTCCTTAATCGCGACGATACGATAAATTTTATGTCCTTGGCTGCGAAAGTTTAATTCATATTCTGTCATTGCATCAAATTCAACATGTTGTTGGTAGTCTTCACTTTGTTCAACAATTTTCCACCCATTTTCAACATAACTTTCAAGTGAAAAAAGATATAAACTTTGTTGATCAGTTTTTTGGACGATCATCTTACCTTCTTTTAACGCCTCTTGATATACGTCAAGAAAACGTTTACTAGTCAAGCGACGTTTTTCATGGCGTTTTTTTGGCCATGGGTCAGAAAAGTTTAAGAAAATAGTTTCAAGACTATGCTTTTTCAATAAGGGAATTATTTTTAGTGCATCATCTTGAATAAGCCGCACATTATTTAATCCCGCTTCGACAACTTTCATCGCTGTCATAGCAGCGACAGAAATATTAAGTTCAATGACAAGAAAGTTAAAATGAGGATTATTTTTGGCCATTGCAACAATAAAATCACCTTTACCTGGTCCTACTTCTAGATATAAATTGTCACGATTGATAAAATCATAAAAATCAGCAGAGTCATAACGTTCCTCACTAATATAGACTTCAGGATGGGCAACTAAAAAAGGAATACTCCATTTTTTTAGTTTCATCCGCATAATTCGACCCCGAGTGCGTGAATTGCATGAGCGTAAATATGCATTTGTGCATAAATATCATCAAGTAAAACATGTTCATTAGCCTGATGTATGCTACCATCACGGCCTTTAAAAGCACTGCCAAATGCGACGGTATTCGGACATTCCTTAGCATAGGTGCCGCCACCAATCGCCATCGGCATTGATGTTAAATCACCTGTTTCAGCTTGATAAACATGTAAAAGTTTTTGAATAAAATCACTCTTAGGATCAAAGACTAGCGGTTTGCTTGTCGACCTAACCTGTATTTCCATATCAAGCGCGTGTCCAACTAAATCAAGGTGTTCTTCGATCACAACATTTTCTGGATGTCTAAAGTTTGTTACAAACGTAAGTTTGCCTTCCTTGTATTCCATTAATCCAACATTGTAACTAGACTCACCAAGTAATTCACTATAGTAATAAGCATCGAAATTACGGCCTTTTGTATCACGATAGCATTCAGCAATATTACTTAAAAATCCAATACCATAATGATTTCCTAGCGCATCAAGCGCGGCTAAACCAGCATTAAATCCTAGCTCAGGCATACTACCATGGGCACTTTTGCCAAATATTGTAATGTGTGATTGTTCACCGACATTTTTAAATGTATATTTGAGTTTCATCGCCTCGAGTGTCTCGATAAAAGAATCGTCGCGAACGATGGCCATCTTTAATTCATCAATCACGGAATTACTAGCTTTACCACCACTTAGCCTTAACAATGGATGTAAATCAATTTCTTTACTAGCAATATAATTTGTAATCCCTTTTTCACCATATATAAGGGGAAATTCTGCATCAGGTGTAAATCCATAAGTTACGGGTTTTTTCTTTAAGGTGTTGAAATAGTAGTGCATACAACTACTACCTCTTTCTTCATCACCACCAACGACCATTCTTACTTTATAACCTTTAATTAAGTCGCTGTCTTTTAAAGCCTTTAAGGCATAATAAGCCGCAATAAGTGGTCCTTTATCATCACTAGTGCCGCGACTATACATATACCCATCCTTGACCGTTCCACTAAAGGGTGGATAGTCCCAGCTTCCGGTCGCTGGAACTACATCAGCATGGGCAAAAATTCCAATTTCTTGCTCGCCTTCACCAAAGGATATTTCCGTGACTCTTCCATCGATATATTCAACATCAAAACCATCCTTTTTTGCCATTTTATACACGATCATCAAAGAATCATGGACACCAATGCCATAAGGATATTTAGTTGATACTGTCGATTCATCATAGACAGAATTTGATTGAACAAGTCTTTGTAAGGATTTAATTGCCTGTTCATTATATGGTTTTGTTAGTAGTTTGAAATCAATCATAATAGCACCTCTTTTCTATGCTATTGTATCATATTTAGGCTTCAAGATTTAAGCGGTTTATCACAGGTTTCAACGCTGTGACGACAAGAGGGACAATTATCGAATAACTTGCCGCCTCTATTAATGCACCAGAACCTAGTATTGGAGCAACAACTATCCACGTTTCCGGATGAATGAGACCCAGCATACCAATTACCATGACGGAATGTAAAAATGAGGTAGCAAAAATATAGACAACAATTAGCCACGAACTAAATTTTAATGGTAATTTGCGAATATTGGTTGCAATAATCCCGGCCACAAGTCCAAAAATTGCCCGCGGAAGTACCGATATCAGCGGGTTTATAAAGAAATAATCAAACGTTCCAGGAACGGTTAAGGCTTTAAATAGCGAGAATAGACCAAAGGTGACTCCATAAATGAGACCTCGTTTCCAACCAAAAATATAGGCACCGATAAAGACAATAATCGGAATCGTAGTAAAAGAGATTGGTCCCACGCTAATAAAACCTAGAAAGGGGACAAAGGCAAAAATTGCTATGATGGCAATAAACATTGCATCAATTACCATCATTTTTATTTGCTTGTTTTTCATTATTGAGATTTCCTTTGATTTTTATTTAATATTTCATATAGTCCATGATGGATAAGATAGCGATTATATGTGTAGTTAGTACTACTATCTTTTACTAGATATTCACTAACAAAAGCAGCATTACCACCAGTGATAATGACGCTAAGTTTCTTGTTTGTTTCACGATTTATTAGTTCAACCATCCCTTTTATTTGCGCTAATGTTCCATAGACAAGCCCACTATTAAGTGCATCCTTAGTATTTTTACCGATTACTCTAGCTGGACATTCAACAGCGACTTGTATCAAAAGAGCAGTATTGCGATCAAGGGCATCTTTGCTCATCATAATTCCTGGTGTAAAACTAACACCATCGAATTGCTTGTTTTCGTCAATATATATATATTTATTGACTGTTCCTAAATCGACAATAAGAAAAGGGGCCTCATAAAATGCAAGTGCCCCAACACTCACCGCAACAAGGTCGGCGCCAACTTCATTTGGGCTATCAACACGCAGTTGTAGCCCGGTTTTAATTCCTGGCCCAAGCACACGTGGTTGAATTCCAAATAGTGTCGCAACAAGATTTGAAACTTTTTTAGTCTCAATTGGAACTACACTTGAAATTATTGCTTCTTCTACTGATGAGTTCAATAAATTTTTCGATGTTAATAAGCTAGTCACATCTGATAAATATTGATCAAAAGTTCGGCGAGTATTCGTATCAATCATTAAAACATGTTTGAGTTCTTGTTGTTCAAAAAACCCAAAGGCAATTGTCGTATTGCCTATATCAATCGTAAGTTTCATATTTCCTCCGCTACAATCTTGTCTCTACAAGTATCGTGCAAGTTAATTTTAGTACTTTTTTAGACTAATAGGAAGATAGACACACTAGACTGCCACAATATTGACAATTTTATTCGGCACAACAATAACTTTTTTTACTTTTTTTCCTTGTAGATTTCTAATTATTGCTTCCGCTTCAAAAGCGATTTTCTCTAGCTCTTCTTTGGCTATATCCCGTTCAACTTCAGCCGTTGCCCGTAACTTTCCATTGATTTGCAGTGCAATTTGAACTGTTTGCTTTTGTAGATACTTTTCTTCATAGCTTGGCCATGAGGCAAAACTAATTCCCGTATCAAAACCCAAACGTTGGTAAATTTCTTCGCCTAAGTGTGGGGCGATTGGTGCCAATAGTTTGATAAAATCCACGAGATAAGGGCGATAAATAGACTTAGCCTTATAAACTTCATTAACAAAGATCATCATTTGTGCAATTGCTGTATTAAATTTAAGGTTATCAAAGTCTTCAGTGACTTTTTTAACGGTAGAATGGAAAGTGTAGTCTAATTCATGGCTATTTTCGTCACTAATAACACTAGCAAACTGATCACTATAAATTCTTTCAACGCGATTTAAGAATCTTAGAGCGCCATCAAGTCCGCTATTCGACCAAGGTAGACTAGCTTCTAGTGGTCCCATAAACATTTCATATAGACGTAGGGTGTCAACACCATAGTTTTTGATAATGTCGTCAGGATTAACAACATTTCCACGTGACTTAGACATTTTCTCGCCATTTTCACCAAGAATCATCCCTTGGTGAAATAGTTTTTTAAATGGTTCTTTAGTTGGAACTTCACCAATGTCGTAGAGAAATTTATGCCAAAAGCGTGCGTAGAGTAAGTGTAAGACCGCATGCTCGGCACCACCAATATATAGATCAACTGGCAACCAATGTTCCATCAGACTCTTATCAGCAATTGCTTGTTCGTTTTTTGGATCCAAATAGCGTAAATAGTACCAGCAAGAGCCGGCCCATTGTGGCATTGTATTTGATTCACGCGTCACTTTTTTGCCAGCAATTTCAGTGTTAATCCAATCGGTTGCGAGTACAAGTGGCGACTCACCAGTCCCACTAGGCTTGTACTGCTCAAGCTCTGGTAAAACTAGTGGTAAGGCCGCGACATCTAGTGCTCTAGTTTCTTGTGTTTCATCAATAGTGTAAATAGGCATGGGTTCTCCCCAATAACGTTGACGTGAGAACAACCAGTCGCGAAGTTTATAATTGACCTGTTTTTTTCCTAATCCGATTTGTTCAAGATACTCGATAATTTTAATCTTGGCGTTATATATATCAAGACCATCGATAAATGAAGAATTAATATGAAGTCCATCTTCAACCATCGCCTTTTCACTAATATCACCGACAAGAACTTGACGAATTTCTAGTTGATGTTTCTTAGCAAATTCATAATCACGTTGATCATGAGCGGGAACCGCCATGACTGCACCATCACCATAATTTACGAGCACATAATCGGCAATATAAATCGGTACTTGCTCATCATTAACTGGATTGATCGCGTAGGCCCCAGTGAAAACTCCATCTTTATCCTTATTTAATTCAGTCCTTTCAAGATCACTCTTATGAGCAATTTTCTTGCGATATTGTTCAACTGCATCTTTATACTTTTCGCCAACAATCCGATCGACGAGCGGATGTTCAGGGGCAAGACATGTATAAGTGCAGCCAAAAAGTGTATCAACTCTAGTTGTAAACACATTAAAGCTTTCCTCACTATCCCTAACCTTAAAAGTGATTTGTGCTCCTTCGCTCCTTCCAATCCAATTGCGTTGCATTTCTAGTGTTGATGATGGCCAATCAAGTTCCTCTAAACCCTCAAGAAGTTTTTCGGCATACTTTGTAATTCTAAGTTGCCATTGACGCATTGGTTTGCGAACAACAGGGAATCCACCAACCTCACTAAGCCCGTCAACGACTTCTTCATTAGCTAACACTGTTCCTAACTCAGGACAAAAATTTACAGGAATATAATCAACATAGGCCAGATCATGTTCATATAATTTAATGAAGATATATTGTGTCCATTTGTAATAACTTGAGTCTGCAGTCGATACTTCGCGGTCATAATCATAGCTAAACCCCATCTCTTTGAGTTGGCTTCGGAAGTTCGCAATGTTTTGATTAGTAAAAATAGAAGGATGATTATTCGTTCTGATAGCATATTGTTCAGCCGGAAGACCAAAGGCATCATAGCCAATAGGATGAAGAACATTATATCCTTGAGCACGTTTCATCCGTGCAACAATATCTGTAGCGGTGTATCCTTCAACGTGTCCAACGTGTAAACCCTGGCCAGATGGATAGGGAAACATGTCTAATACATAATATTTTGGTCGCGAAAAGTCATAAATATCAGTTTTAAACGTTTGGTTTTCCTCCCAATATTTTTGCCATTTTTTTTCTAAACTAGTGAAATCATATCCCATATTTTTTTCCTCCAAAAATAAAAGGTGTTACCTAAGGGCGAAATTTCGCGGTACCACCTTAATTCACACATTTGTGTCTTATTAATCTTCTTAACGGGAAGAGACGGCTATTTGCAAATTGGTGAGACACAAACCTATCACTCTGTTTTTTCACTAGCAACAGTCACTATAAGTAAGTTAGTTTGTTTATTCAATTCTAAGCACTTTAAGTTTAGCATAGTCTAATAGTTTTTCAAGTGAATGTATTGTCCTACTTTTGTTTCTTGAATCGTAGGGTTAACACTGAAGCGATAAAAAACACGATTAAAGTCGCAATTAATACAAGTAAACTTACAAAGTTTGGCAGCACATTACCATTGATAAAATACTTTACACCGAGAAACTCTTGAAGATTGGTGAGCTCTTCAATCGGAGCGTTTGCAAATACTTTTCCCATCGATTCTTCCATCATTACGCTACGAAACAAGACCCCAGAGTGCGATGGAGGAAACAACATAATGACAATTTTTACAGGATCGGGAAGATTGCCAATTGGAACGTAAATTCCCATCAAAAATCCGATAAGCGTTCCAACGATTGTTGAAATTATCGAAAACGCATTAGTGGTTTTAATGAATAAAATTATAAAAAATATTATTGAACTAGCAGTTAATACATTCAACAGCATAAGTCCAATTAATTTAATTAATACGATGATGTCTAAAAGTGGACCTCCATAAATTAAAATATAGATTTGAGCAAAAACAAGTGTAACTATACTCATAAATAATCCAATTATTACACTTCCTAATGCATGACCTAAGACTCTAATTGTGGGTGAAATTGGTGAAACGACAAAGTCACGTTCGAGCTTTTTGGCCTTATCATCGACTAAAATTCCATACGCTCCTAGTGTGGTTGTAAAACCACTAACAGCGATCACACCAGCCATAATCCATTGGTCCATCATTGTTCGATAACCTTCGATTTCATCATTACTAACAAGATCACCTAAAAACAAAACATAAAGACCAATTATAATAAAAACACTTAAAAGCGAGAAAAATACCGTGGCTTTGTCACGAAAATAAAGTTTTAAATGTCGTAGTGCAAGGGTAAAAATCATCAATCACGTAACTCCTTTCCTGTAACTTCGACAAAAGCATCATCTAATGTCCCATTAAGAACTTGAAAAGAAGCAACCTCATCTTTGTACCGCGATAAAATATCAAGTGCTTGCCAGCCATCAAAAAGGGCAATAATTATTCCATCTGCTTGGATTTCATATTCGACTTTATCACTATCAAGGATTTCCATAAGTTTTTTCTTGTTAATGGGCTTAATTTGCAATGTATCGCGTGAATAACTATCCTTTAATTCATTAGGTGTCCCACTAGCAACTATTTTTCCGTTATCAATTATGTAAACATAGTCTGCTTGACTGGCTTCCTCCATATAGTGTGTGGTTAGAAATACCGTCATCTTTTTATCTTTTTGGAGCCGGGCAATTGTCGACCAAACTAGTAAACGAGTTTGGGGATCAAGCCCAGTCGTAGGCTCATCCAAAAACATTATATTAGGTGCATGAATTAGTGCACGTGCGATATCGACTCTTCGCCGTTGTCCACCCGATAAGGTGCCATACTTACGCTTAGCAATGTTACTAATATCAATCGTATCCATCGCTTGTTTAACTGCTAGCTCAAGTTCTGCTCCCTTTAGATTATAAATTCGCCCTCTAACACGAAGATTTTCTTCGACAGTAAGTAAATTGTCTAATACATTTTCTTGAAAAACTATGCCGATTTCGTGTTTGATTTTCTCATCTTCGCGGCCAATCTTGTAACCAGAAATGATAATTTCGCCTTCGTCTTGGCGTAAAAAAGTTGTCAGCATATGAATTGTTGTAGACTTACCAGCACCATTGGGTCCAACAAATGCCAAAAGACTTCCTTTTTTTACAATTAAATCAATTCCATCGACAGCTTTAACTTTGCCATAACTCTTCTTTAGATTTTTTACGGTAATAATCGCTTCCATTTTAGTCCCCTCTTAGATTGTATATTTATTGAAAATATTTGACAAACAATTATTAAAAAAACGGGTTTGACCCCGTTAAGTGAATTAGTTTAATTAGAGCAAGTTATAAAGTTTAATATATTCTTCGGCACTCTTTTTCCATGAAACATCACTTTGCATCGCGTTTACCACTAATTTTTGGTGTATTTCATCCTTATGATAGTGTTCAAGAGCATAATTAACAGTTAAACGCATCCAATATTCATCATAGTCATCAAAGCCATATCCATTTGCGACGTCAAGATTATGACCATTGAAAAGTGTGACGGTATCCTTGAGTCCACCAGTTCTTCTAACAATGGGAATTGTTCCATAGCGTAGAGCAATTAATTGCCCAATTCCACAAGGTTCAAAAAGACTTGGCATCATAAAGAAATCGCTAGCGGCATAAATCTTGTGGGCAAGACAGTTATGATAACCAATATAGATTGCCATTTGTGCAGGAAATTCTCCTCTAAGGCGCTCAAGCGCTTGTTCAAGTCCATATTCGCCACTACCGAGGGCAATTACATTTGCCCCATGCATCAATGCTTCACGGGCTCCAGCAAGGAACAAATCAATACCTTTTTGCCAAGTAAGTCTAGAAACGATTGAAAATAGTGGGGCCTCTAAGTTTTCTAGTCCCATTTCTTTAGCAAGGGCAATCTTATTCATTTTTTTATTAGCGATGGTTTTTATCGTAAATTTTTTTTGAATAAATTGATCAGTATGGGGGTTAAATTCCTCGATATCAATGCCATTGACAATCCCACTGAAATCATCCTTCCGCAAATTTAGCACGTCATTGAGCCCTTTTGAGCCTTCGGGAGTTAGTAACTCTTGAGCGTGAGTGGGACTGACAGTCGTAATTTTATCGGCATATATTATTGCAGCTTTCAAACTACTAGCCCGGTCCCGAAACCGTACATTACCATTATCATAAACACTCATCGGTAGATCATAGAAATCTTTGACAAGGTTTGCATCAAACATACCTTGAAAGGCCGGGTTATGAATCGTAAAGACAAACTTTAACTTTTTAAACAACTTATCTTTGCGATTTTGTTCTTTAATCAGCGTTGGTAGCATCCCTGGTTGCCAATCATGAAGATGGATAATATCAAATTCTAAACTGAATTTTTCAATCATATTTCTAATCGCAATCGTGAAAAATGCAAAACGTTCGACATCATCAAAATATCCATAAATTCCTTCACGACCAAAATAATACTCATTCTCAATTAGATAATAGGTAATACCTTGATGAACTGTTGTGTAAATCCGGGCAACTTGTTGGCGCCACCCAACGGGTACAGCGACAGTACCTACGAGTTTTTGCTCTGAAGTTTCCTCGCGTTTAATCCCATAAAGTGGTAAAACAACTGCCACTTGATGCCCGAGTTTCACTTCCTCATGACTCAAACTATAAACAACATCAGCCAGGCCACCTGTTTTTGAAAAAGGTAGAGCTTCGCTGGCTACCATTAATATTTTACTCATACTTCATCTCCTTGTAATATGTATGAAATCTCATTTTCACGTCCACATATTTCTTCAACCCGTGTAACCTTGGCATCCTTATCGACAATAGTGTAGCGGATCTTTTTGTTGCGCCCAATCACACTATTAGTAAAGATGATTGAATTTTCCACACTAGCGCCACTATCAACGTGCACACCACGCGATAATATTGAATTATGCACGCGCCCTTCAACAAGTGAGCCATTGGCAATAAATGAATGAGTAACATCAGCTCCACTACCATACTTAGCCGGTGGTGTATCATGTGTGACGGTATAAATCGGCCAGTCTGGACGGAATAGTTGCCGTCTAACTTTAATGTCTAAAAGTTCAAAACTATAATCAAAATAGTGTTGCAAACTATCAAAACAGCGTAAATAGCCATTGTATTCATAGGTATGAACAACCATCCCGCTACCAATCTTAAACGCTAAGAGATCATCTAATTGAAAGAAGGGTGAAATACTTTTAGCTTCTTCAAGAAGTTGCGCAAATGTTTGCCGATTAATCACAAACGTTTCCATCGAAATATTTGCCTCGTTGATCGCCCCTTTATTACGCCCGACATTAATAACACATTGTTGATAGTTGAGAGTGAGAACATCACGATCAATAAAGTCAGTTTTGGCATTATCAACAGCCTTATAGACCATCGTCACTTCCGCTTTATTACGTAAATGTTCACTAATTATTGGTCGGAAATCAATCGGAGCAATAAAATGTGATGGTGCAATAACGATAATATCAGCATCACTTTGGTTGATAATCCACCGATTCATTGATAGATTTGCAATGTCAGTATTATAACCACTCCCACGTTTTACGCCATGCTCATTATAAGCAATTACTTCAAAACCAATTTTGGTATTAACACTCCATGTATTACGCGAACCCATATGTTTTAGAATTGAGCGCGGATGTTGATTGACAAGTAATCCAACACGATCAATGCCGCTATTTGTAAAGTTGGATAACATGATATCCATAAAAGCATAGCGACCAAGAAAACTTGTCGAAGCAATCGTCCTTCGACTTGTCAAAGGTCCTAGTTCTGGTGATTGATGAAGATTAAGAAATCCTAATACTTTTGCCATACTTCCTCCTACTTGTGAACAAGAACAATTTCATCGCTATTTTCGTTGATAATTCGCCCTTCTTCGACGACAACATCATTTGCAACAATTGCGTTGTACACTTTTGCTCCTTTTTTAATAATTGCCCCAGGTAAAAGTACGGAGTTAATCACCTCAGTATATTTTTCAACAAGAACTTCGTTACTAATAAGGCTATGATAAACTTTTCCTAAAATATTAGCGCCTTGATTTATCACCGAATTTTTGACATCAGCATGTTTACCAACATATTGGGGGACACTATGAGTATCCTCACCATAAATCCGGCCGTGGCGAGTAAAGTCAAACATCTCATCATCATCCATATGATCGATTAAGTCCATGTTGGCTTCCCACAAACTTCTGATTGTCCCAACATCCTTCCAATAAGAATTAAAGCGATAGGCAAAAGCCCGTCGTTTTTTTTCCAAAAACTTAGGAATTATGTTTTTACCAAAATCATGTTCGCTTGTTTCATCTTTGCTGTCT
Organism: uncultured Staphylococcaceae bacterium; assembly: GCA_964480275.1. Lineage (GTDB taxonomy): Bacteria > Bacillota_I > Bacilli_A > RFN20 > CAG-826 > DATESG01. Next base: position 20,964 of record CAYZOC010000001.1, read on the forward strand.
TTGACTAGTAATTGTTTGAGCATTTTATATTTAAAAATATAAATTCCCATACTAGCAAGTGTCGATTTTGGTAGTTTTGGTTTCTCTTCAAATTCCCTAATCCGATCATTTTTATCAACACTCATAATTCCAAAACGTTTTGCTTCTTCGTATGTAACATTCAACACGGCAATTGTTACATCGGCTTTTTTTGTTTTGTGAACTTCAAACATTGCCTGATAATCCATTTGATATATATGATCGCCCGAGAGGATTAGAACATGCTCAGGATTATGGGCGTCAAGAAACTGGATATTTTGAAAAATCGCATCAGCCGTGCCCCGAAACCAATAGTAACCTTCCTCTGTTTGCCGCGGTGGGAGGACAACCGCATGACTACCGACGCCATTAAGTCCCCACTTTTCACCATTACCAATGTAAGTTGAAAGATTAATCGATTCGTATTGTGTGACAACGCCGACAGTGTTGATGCCACTATTTGCGCAGTTTGAAAGCGGAAAATCAATTATTTTATATTTTCCACCGAAGCTAACAGCTGGCTTTGCATCTTTACTGGTCAATTGGTAAAGACGGGTTCCTTTACCGCCAGCAAGAATCATTGCAATGAGTTCTTTGCCCATGTTTTCCTCCTCAGGATGATGCTATGTAATCGTTACATGTTAATTTTATCATTAAGAGTAAAAAAAGACCATAATGGTCTTTCTTTATTTACGAGACAGTAATACTTTCTTCTTTGGCGTAAAGCTGGACATGTGAGGCGTTACGACCACGAAGAACTACGAGTGTTTCATCAACAAGTTCGCTTATATCGGCGACTTTGTCGCTCGGCGCGCTAAGAATTGCTTGGAGCCCAAACTTTCGTAAAAGTTTAATTGATTCCTTGATCCGTCCCCCATCCATTTTTGAAAATGCCTCATCAAAAATAATTATACGAGCACTATTGGCCAATTCACCACTTTCATGAACACGATAGAGTTGGGCAAAACTAGCAAGGACGCTAATGTAGAATGGTGTTTGTGTTTCACCACCCGACTTCTTCTTGAGCATTTTCGAAAGTCGTTGCTCATTACCACCCTTGTCTTTAACAATTAGGTCAAAATCAAGGTAGTTACGATAATCTGTAAACTTATCGACATTAGCTAGAACTTGTGCGTTTTTATCTCCTTCACCCGCAAGAACAATTTGGGCGAATAGATTTTTCATCACTTCATCATATTTTTGTAAAAATTCACTATCATCTTCACCGACCTTTAAGAGTAAATCATCTTTAATCATGTCATAATATGGACGATAAACATTACTTGGACGAACAGTAAAACGGTAAGAGTCATTACCAAAAGTCGAAGCGCTTAGAGCATGATTCAAGTCTTCAATTTGATCTTCAACTGTTTCAATCGCACTTCTCAACTTACTAATAAAGTCATTTTTAAATTGTTTGACTGCTTTTTGATATGCGTCATGAATTTTTTGCTCATAAGCAGGAAGTTTAACTTCTCTCATCTCATTTAATTCGTCATCATATATATCATTATCTTGGTTGTTGGTATCATAACTAAGACGATAATCAAGCACATACTCTTTTCTTAATTTATTAAGTTGCGTGAATATGTTATTAACTAGATATTGGGCATGGCCAAACTTGACGCGATAATCAGTATTAATATCAAGTGGAGTTTTACCTTCATCAATAAGTTTTTTGAAATGTGGTTCCGCCTCTTCGTCAACAAAGAAAACGTCAAATCCTTGAGAAAGTTTTTGTTCTCTTTCTTTAACGATTTGTTGGGCTTCAGGAATTCGATCACGGTTGAGACTATCAATAGTAGTTTTTAATTTGCCTTTTTCTTCAAATAAGCTAGACCTTTCAACTTCCAAACCTTTAATATCTTCTTCAACTAGAAGAATACGTTTTTGCAGTCCTTCAAGTTGTGAAAGATCATGTTTCTTTAATTCGCCTTGGACGTATTCAAGTGTTGTTTTTAACGGGGCAAGATCACGAAGACCAACGATTAAATTATTAGTATTTGTAATCTCGTTAGAATTTATAATTTCGAGCCGGTTAGCACTACTTGCCACTTCAAATAGACGTTTATACACTTGTAGGCGTTTATTATAGAAAGCAATTTCTTGCTTTTTTTGATTGATTACTGCCTGCTCGACTTCACGGCCAAAGAAGCTAGGCGTATATAGACGTGGATGAAGTTTACCAAGTGAAAAACTACGGTAAATATCACATTCCGCTGTAATACCATTACCGGAGTTGCGTGCTTCTTGTGGCGTCTTACACTTTTGGAGCCGACCGACAAGAAAATTAGCATAAGCTTCAGCACCAACATGATCTGTGGCAATTTCTTCGGCTAATGAGTTTTTATCACAGCGGTAATTGCGTTCAATCAACCGATCTTGATCAACAAGCGTCGTTCCATAGTAGCGGTATTCACCTAAGAGATTTTTCAAAATATCATAGGCTTCAAGGTAATATTCACCTTCGACAAACATATTAAAGCGTTGATTGCTCATGATTCCTTCAATTGCGTTCCGCCACTTTTGATCTTTAACATCAATTAAATCGGCAAAGAAATCGACTTTAACGGTACGGCCATGACGATTTGAAAGAACGTTTTGCAGTTCAGTCCTTATTTGCACAAGTGATCGTTCATAGGGTTTACCACCATTTTGCAAATCAATTTCCTGTTGTCGTAGTAGGGCTTGTTCATGATCAGCACTTTGAATAATACGTGTGAGAGTGACACTAAATACGCTAAGTCTTTGCTTGAAAAGGCTAAGTTTTTCCCGCCATTTTTCTAAATCTTCGCTGTTGATTGATTTAATATCATTGAGTTTAGTATCACGAAGTTCTAATGATTTTTCTAAAACTTCGTAGGCAATTTTATTTAAGTCTTTAAATTCCTGGTCAATATCTTGGAAATAGACATCATCAATTTCATCAAATAACGAAGTAATTGTTTGACTTGCTTGAATGTAGTCCTCTAAATATCCTTCAAGATTAGAGACCAATTGCATTTCCGTTTGTTGCAAAAGGGCAATCTTCTCTTTTGTCGTTGCTTCTTGCTCTCTTAATTCATCAGTGATCCGATAAGTGTCACTACTAGCGCTATCTTGAATAAGGCGCATTTTTCGCCGATTCAATTCCGCAATATTAGCTTCAACTTCGCTGAGATCGACTTCGATTTCCAATAGACGATCTTTAGCTTTTTTTATTTGTGAATAATAAGAATCTAATCTATTTTTATCGTTTTGATAGGTTGCCTTTTCGATAATATATTCAAATAAGCGCATGTTGTTACGATGATCATCATACATTTTATAGGTGCGATTAATTTCTTCAAGTCGTTCAACTCTTCTTTTCATCACTAGCGCTTCTTCTTCAAGCTTTTTATATTGCAATATATTATCTTGCATGGGAACAATATCAATGTTTTTTTGTGGATCACAAACATATTCTGTAATGAAGGTTGTAATATCAGTAATTGGGGTAAAACTTACTGCTTTTTTAAAGAGCGAAAAATACTTATCTTTGAGTCCGCCAAATTCGCGTTTTAATGTTTCTTGATATTGGCGGTTGCTATCGAAAAATTTAAACTTGTCTGGATAATTTTCACTAAAAAATTGATTGAGTGCCCGATATTCCATCGGAACCTTATCGACAATAAATTCATTGTTTGGAATCGCGTCTTTTAAATGGAAAAAGCGGTGTTCTTCACTACCATCATCAAATACATCAAACACACAGCCTAGCGTAAAACTATCTTGATGGATATCATCAAAGAACTCAAGAGCGATGTAACTTGTAAAGCGGCCATTACGCAAGTAATTAAAGCCCCCGTCAAGCGTATCACCAAGTTCGCCCCGAAGATAACCCTTCAAGGTTCGATTTGATTTGTCCATTGCCGCTTTATTAAAAAAGCGCCCAGTCGTATCACCTAAAAGGATTAATTGTAAGGCATCGATTAAGGTCGATTTACCACTAGCGTTAAGCCCCGTTAAAAAGACAATTGGTTCAATATTTATTGTCTCATTCCAAAAATAATGCCAATTAATAATCTTAACTTTTTTTAGTGTTCTCATTCTTCATCCCCCTCAACCGCACTAAGGCTAGTGCCATTTAGCTTATCGAGCGCTTCGCTTATCGCGACGATTTTTTGTTGATCAACTGCGTACAAAATCGAAGGGAGTAAATAAAATGTCGCATTACCTTCATCATAGTTGCCACTTACTTTTGCAATAATGTTATGGTCAGCTAATATTTTAAGCGCGCGGCCAACAAGACGACCATTAATTTTACGATTAGGTAGACTTATACCCCGGTCATACATAAGCTTCAAAACTGAAGTGGTCGTAAGATAAACCGACTCGCTAGATTGACTGGATTCACTTTTCTCGTTTTCATAAATAAGGCGGAGCACAAATAAAATTAGTGAAACTTCGCGGTCAAACCTGATGCGATTATCTTCAAATTCATTAATAATATAGAAAACTCCGGCTAACAGGTCTTTTTCTAACCTCCATCCACTGTAGGATAAGTAGGATTCCATCACATCAAAATGCCGTTCGATAAAACGGAAATCACTATTAATTTTAATTGTCTTCTCCCGGCGATCAAAATAGTCACGGACACAAAATGAACTCAGGAGTAAACTATTAATAACGCGAGCAAATTGATCTTGATCAGCCCGTGATAGTTTTAAAATATTTTCTTCAAACATTATGCTTCTAATTCCTTTCTTTTAAAGATTAGTTTTGGTAGTCGGTAACCATAATTAACTATGTGGCCCGGCATTGTTTCAATTTCATAAAAACATTTTTCGTCGTTAGTCTTGATGGCTGCAAGAATTAGAAGAATAAAGGCATCAAAATCAGGAAGTGGGATATCTTCAATTTTTAATTCATGATCATTAGCAAATGCCATTTCCATAAAATCAAACACCCGCTTATCAGTAAATATATTACGCGCTTGATCAAGAAATCCTTCCATCAATTTTTCTCCAAGATCATCATAATCGTAAACCTCGAGTGGTTCTCCTTCTAATTTGTACTTACGCAAAACAGGAAGTGTAATTGAATCAGGGGTAATATAACCCTGATGAGACATGTTGATTGCTTCACGGAAACCATTAAAAAGTGGCCTCATGTTATCATCTTTTTGCATCATTTCTCCATAATGCTTAAAGATATTATCAAGATGTCCTTTAATCGTTTTATCACTATTATTAAGATATAAAATTTTACTAGCGCTGGCCTTTGTGTATTCTTGATGTTTGCCATCAATTTGTTCGATCATTTCGTCAAGCGTTTCATACATATCACAAATATAATTTATCTTTGTAATAATATCTTTCTCGGCCTCAACTTTATTCATACTTCGTGTCCACATAACCGATTGCATAACTAGTTGACTTCTAATTTCTTGATCATGGAGCCAATTTTGCAAAATTGTAATAATCGGACGTTTGAATTTTGCGACACTATCAAAGGTTTTTAAAGGATGATAGTAGCGGTCACTAACACGAGCCTTATACTGATCAAAATAATCAGCAAGAATTGAGTTAGTCGAAAAAACACGGCCTAAACGATTTTGAAAAATTCTAATACTATGGCCAAGAGTTATTAATTCAGTCTTTAGTTTACGTGTTGATTCATAGGCACGAATTAGTGTTGCATACAAAAATTCATCACGTTCTTCATCTTCGCCCTTTAACTCGGTATACGTGGCGTGGACCAGCGAAACATATTCGCCACTATCGTCACTAGTTAATTCATCAAGAAGGGTTAAAAAAGAAATTGTGTAACTAGGAAGAGCTAAATGCTCGTCAAAAGTACCGGTGTCCATTTCAATATCGATCCACCCGCATTCTTCTAAGCGCCGAACAACGAACGCCGCTTTAGATGGAAGATCGTCACTTATAAAGTCATCACTTTCATCCTCAAGGTCTTGTTCTTCCTTTAAATCCAAATTTAAAAGGATGTCGCGATATTTATCACGAAGGGTGCGGATAAAGTCACTTTTTTTAATACTCAATTCATCTGTTTGTAAAGAATGATAAAGAACCAATAAGGCTTCAGCATATATGTCTTTATTTTTACTGGCAAGAATTGAAAAGAAATTGTCAGGTAAAATTGTAAATAAACGCAAAATAAAATCTCCTATTTCAATAACTTTATATTAACATATAAATAGCGATAATTGAATGCTTAAAACTAAGTTTTTCACTAGTTTTTTTACTTTAATTTGCTATAATCACTTCATGAAATTAAAACCACGTCTTAGTCGCATCATTCTTCCCTATCTGGTAATCTATCTAGCGCTTGTGATTGCTAGTTATTTTATTGTTGGTTTTTCTTTTCCCCCAACACTTTCACACTACTTGATCACGGGTTTATGGACCGGTGGTTTTGCAATTTTGACTTTTATGGGTGTTAAATATAATAGTTACGAAATACATAAAAATCATATTATCCATCACAAGGGTTTTGGCAAAATTACCTATGAATTTGATAGCATTCTTTATATTGATGAAACGTATTCAAGAAAACATAAAACACTACTTTTTTACACCGATAAAGGTGATGAAAGATTTCTAGCGTTGGATAAGAAAAACATTTTGTTAGAAAAGACGCTCGAGCGCTCTAAAAAATGCGTGAGCAAAGCGGAATTCACCAAACGTTTTCCGCGGGTTAAATTATAACGAATTTATTGCAATGACTACTAAGTTATGATATAGTTTAAAAGATTCGAGAGAGTAAGGGAGGAATTTACATGTCAAGATATTGCCCAGTCACCGGAAAAGGTCCTTTAAGTGGTAACAATCGTAGTCATTCACTACGTGCAACAAGACGCCGTTGGGGAGTTAATCTCCAAAATTTTAAAGTTGAAGTTGATGGCAAAGTTCAAACTGTACGGATGTCAACCCGTGCCTATAAGAGCTTAGTTAAAAACCAAAAAGCTTAATCGGATAAACTAACAAATAATGAGAAAACCCTAATCCAACGATTAGGGTTTTTTACTTGTCATCAACTTTCAACTAGTTAGCAAAAGCGGAAAGATAACTATTAATCATAATCAGAATATTTAAAAGTATTAACACCCACTCTGTGAGGGCAAGCACAAAAAGTTTTGGTCTAAGGACTATAATCGTACCGTCTTGTTGTTCATACTTATCCATCATTGACCAGCGTGAAAGTTTAGGATTCACTGCTAGTAAGAGGGCAATAAATGCGAGCCCATAACTAATAATCGATGGAACCGGTGATTGAATTAATGCGGGCGAACGTTGAAGATATAACCCCATCATCACCCCGTTTATTATCGTCAAAATAAATAAAAGCGAACTAACAAGCAAATGACGCTTAACCGAAGCAAATTTTGTGATAAAAATCAGATATATCACAAACGAAGTTGCGGTCCAGCTAATTAAAAATGTCAGACCAGAAAAGTCTGCTAAAGGGTAGGCGATCCGGTAGAAACCAAAAATAACGGTAGAAATAGTAAAAAACAAAACAAGAATATGAATATATATATTGTTATTTGCGCCGACACCCTGTGTGAGTTCAAATGGGAATTGATTGCGGAAAGAATAATTGTGATTTTGCTTGAGCCGATAGCTGTTTATAGCAAAAATTAGCATCACAACTATAGCAACAATACTAGCTAATAGTGAAGCTGTTACAATTGTTTCATTCATAATCAGAAAATTAATCATTTAACAAATCCGCCATCCGTTTTTTAATTGCTCGTGATGAGAATAAATAACTACCTGCGACAAGAATGTCTACACCTGCTTCACGAGCTTTGGCAGCTGTTTCCTTATTGATGCCGCCATCGATTTCAATTAATGTTTTCAAGTTATGATCATCAATATAGCGCCGGAGCATTTTTACTTTATCAAGTGAAGAAGCAATAAAACCTTGGCCACCAAACCCTGGTTCAACACTCATAACTAACACTAAATGTAGTTGCTTAATAAAGGGGAACAATACATCAACCTTTGTGTTAGGACGAATAGTCATTCCCGGTTTTGCTCCCGCTTTAGTAATCATATCTAGCGCGAGAAATCTTTCCTCATCGCTGACAAAAGATTCATAGTGAACAGTAATAATATCTGCGCCATTTTCGGCAAAAGCATCGATATATTTGATTGGGTCTTGAATCATTAAGTGAACATCATTAACTAAAGGATATTTACCCTTTAGTGATTTTAAAACCGGGAGACCAAAAGAAATATTTGGAACAAATTGTCCATCCATCACATCAAAGTGCAAATAAGTTGCGCCACCAGCAATGATTTTTTTAATCTCGCGATCAAGGTGTTTAAAGTCCGCCGCTAGTAATGACGGAGCAAGAATTACTTTCCCCATATCAATAGTCCTCTCTTTTACTAGTTAACTCATCACTTATTTTAACATAATTGTCGTAACTTTCCTGTTTAATAAGTCCTTGGACCACTGCCTGCTTAATTTGACAGTGATGTTCACTCAAATGTAAGCAATCATTAAAGTAACATTTGCCTAAATATGGGGCAAATCCTGGATAATTTTCCGCTAATTCACTCTTGATCATCGGTAACTCAAAACTTGAAAAGCCAGGAGTGTCGACAATGTAACCTAATTTTGTTTTCAACATAATAATTTCTTTAGTTGTGTGGCGGCCACGACCTAAATGCGATGAATACTCACCAACTTCACGATCAAAATCTACAAATAAGTGATTAATTAGCGTTGATTTACCAACTCCCGTTTGACCCATTAGTGCTGTCTTTTTATTTTTAATTATTGCCTGGATTGGGGCAAGATCAGCAGGGGCAAACGAAGAAACAATAAAATACTTAACGCCAAGAAATAATAGTAAGTCCTCAACTTTTTTAATGGTGGCGCTCGTATCAACTTTATCTCTTTTTGTTAAAACCAAAATAGGCTGAACATTAGCAAAATGCGTGTAGGCCAGAAATTTTTCCACGAGTAACAGTGAAAATTCAGGTTCCACTAGTGACATAACGACGAGTACTTGATCGATATTAGCCACGGGCGGTCTGATCAAAAAGTTGCTTCGTTGAATTATCTTTGTAATTTGTCGACTGTTACTATCAATTTCAACAAAGTCGCCGACATAAATCGGTGTTTTAGTGCGAATAAAATCAACAGCAGCTTGAAAAACAATTTTATCTCCATCTACTTCTAATAAATATCGCGTTTTTTGTTTACCAACAACAAGAAATTGTTTATTCATTAGCAAAGCCAAACCACCGGACCCAAATTGATTCTCTAGGTTTCAATAAGTGACTATTTTCTTTTAAATTATGAAGAGCTTTTTGTAGTTCGTCGACAGTTTTATAACGATCTTTAGGACGTTTTTTTACGGCTTTTTGGATTATTTTTTCAAGCGCTTTAGGGAAACTATTAATATATTTTCTCGGGCTAGGTAGCGGATCTTTAATCTGTTTGATGGCAACATCGACAACTGTTTCACCATCAAAGGGTAGCCGTCCAGTTACAAGTTGATATAAAGTGATGCCAAGTGAATAAATATCACTTTGAAAACTTGCCTTTTCCCCTTGACAAATTTCAGGAGCAAGGTAGTGAGCACTACCTAAAATGCTAGAATCTTGCGAAACCTTCCGGGCCGCAGATTGATTGAATTCTGCAATTCCAAAGTCGCCAAGTTTGACGACTCCGTCACTACTTATATAAATATTACTAGGCTTGATATCGCGATGAATAACATTACGACTATGAGCCAACTTAACCGCGAGGCAAAGTTGATCAAGAATATCAATCGCCTCAAGATATGTAAAACGAGTTCGCGAATCTAGTTCCTGGTCAAGTGTCTTACCGGTGACAAGTTCTGTAACCATATAATGCAGTTCTTGGGTCTTTCCAACGTTTAAAATTGAGACAACATTTTGATTGGATAGTGTTGCCATTGCCCGTGCTTCGTGTTCAAATCGTGCAAGATTATCACGATCTTTTGCCACTTCAGGCTTTAAAAACTTGATGGCAACTCTTCGCTTAGTAATCGTGTCGAGAGCTTCATAGACTGCGCCCATTCCACCCTCACCTAAAAGTGCGATAAGGCGGTATCTTTCATCAATTTGATCACCAATACTAATCACAACTTGGCTCCCAAATAGCAACAGCAATATTATCTTCACCACCACGGTTGTTGGCTAATGAAATAAGCATTTGCCCTTTTTGTTCACTCGTATCCTCTGTTGCTAATATTGTTTCAATATCACGAACTTCAAGTGAATTATATAATCCATCTGAGCATAGAAAAATCTTTTCACTATTATATTTAAACTTCAAAAATTCCATATTACATGAAGGAATACTACCAAGAGCGTTAAGCAAAACATGACGTTTAGGATGGGTCTTGGCTGCCTCTTGTGTTATTTGTTTAGTATTAACAAGATACTGGACATACGATTGATCATCACTTAGTTGAGTTAAATTACCATTATATGAATAAGCTCTTGAATCACCAATATTCAAAACAACGAGCCGATTATTATGAATAAGCGCGGCAACTAGTGTTGTTCCCATATTCTTAAGTTCAGGATCGGTCTGACTTTCTTGAAATATTACACGATTAGCCTCTTTAACTGCTCGCCGAAAAAACCTAATGATCGATGATGAAAGGAAAAATTTAGGATGATTTTTAAAGCGCTCTACAAGAATATCGACGGCTACTTTAGCAGCATAGTCCCCTTTTTTATAACCACCCATTCCATCGGCTACTACAAGGAGGACGTCGTTATTTGCATTAATGATAACACTTGCAACATCTTCGTTATGAACCCGGACAAGCCCTCTATTTGCACTGGCAAAAAATGTACCATTACGCGTTTTTTTCATGTTCTTTTTTGGCACGAAGTTGTCCACAAGCGGCATCAATATCGCTACCAAACTCCTTTCTCAGAGTTGTGTTAACACCATTTTGTTTCAAATAATCAAAAAAGGCACGTTGATGAGCTGGTCGACTTCTTTTGAAACCATGCTCATCGACAGGATTATAAGGGATTAGATTGATATAGGCAAGCATGTCACCAACTAGGTCAATAAGTGCTCTAGCATCTTCAATTCCATCATTAACATCATCAATTAGAATATATTCAAAAGTAACGCGTTTATTGGTTACTTGTTCATAATAGCGAGCAGCCTCAATTAATTCTTTAATTGGATAGCGGGCATTAATTGGCATAATTAAATTACGCTTCTCATCAGTAGCGGCATGTAAAGAAATCGCAAGTTTAATTTGGATGCCCTCATGAGCAAATTGGCGAATTCGTGGGACAATGCCACAGGTCGAAACTGTAATATGACGGGCGCCAATTGCTAAAGCCTTGGGATGATTAATGATTCTAATAAAGTTCATGACATTGTCATAGTTATCGAAAGGCTCACCTATCCCCATGACAACGACGTGACTGACACGTGCTCCCTTGTCTTCTTGTTTGAGAATTTGATCGACAACATAAACTTGTCCAAGCATTTCCCCACTTGTTAGGTCGCGTTTTTTCTTTAATAATCCTGATGCACAAAACTTGCATCCCATATTACAACCGACTTGGCTGGTCACACAAACAGAATTCCCATAGCGGTAGCGCATTAAGACTGTTTCGACCAGCGCACCATCAGTCAGTTCAAACAAAATCTTAATTGTTCCATCATTACTATCTTGGCGACTATGTATTCTTGGTAGTTCAAAAACAAACTTCTCTTCTAAAAGAGCAATCGATTTTTTACTTATATCGGTCATTTCCTGGAAGTTTAAAGTGTTTTTCTCATAAATCCAGGAGTATAGTTGGGTTGCACGGAATTTTTTTTCACCTAAGCCAACAAGAATTTCGCTTAGCTGTTCATGAGTGTAGTTTAAAATATTTGTTTTCATTCATTTGTTTTCTTTCTAAAAATAGCGTAATAGGCGATTGTTTGTTCTTTGTGATATGGCATATATTGCCGCTCATACTCAAGGACAAAGTCAGGATGATTTGCAATAAACGTTTGTGTAACATCAACAGTTTCATTTCTAAGTAGTGAACCAACTTTAATAACAAGCAAGCCATTATTTGTGACGCGTTTTTGATATTCATCAAGTAATGACAGGATTTTTTGTTGGTGATCAATTGTCATATCAAAGTTAATAAAGAAGTCAGGACGAGCTTTGATTTGTTCTAAATTCGACGAACTCGGCGTCACGTAAACTAAATCAAAATCACTAGGATGTTCGGCCCGATCGCTAGTAGCAGCAGTTACATTTGTGAGTTCAAACATCTTGATGACGCTATTAACAACGTGATAACGATGTTTATCATTGACTTCCACTTCGATTTTCAGCTCCGGATTTAGTTTTGCTAAATCAATCACCATCGATGTTTTTTCTTCTTCTTTAATTAAAACCTTTGTTGGATTAAAGGCGAGTAGTTGCTCACTGATAACTAGATCAGTAATCGGCATTGTATAAAATACACAATCTTTATAAGTTTGTAGCGTCTTAATTGATTGTTTGCCCTCATAAACAAAGGCATTCATTAGCGCGATTTGTTTAAAGTCTTTGTTTTCTAAGAAAAACTTTTCGTCAGTTATCTTGTTTAGATTGATTCGACCGTGAATTTGATAAACGTTACTAAATTTATCAAGAAATCTTTGTGCTTTATTAAATCCTAAATCTTCAATCAAACGCTCGACAAAATCTAGTGGAAAATTGTAACGAAGCGAGAGTGCAAATGAAGTGCGGAAATCTAATTGCTCGGGAAATAGACTTTTGACTGTTCCTTCGATTAATTCTGAGGAGCTAATCTTTTCCTTGTCAACTTCATTTTCAATCAGCGTCAACAAGTCCTCTTTTTCCACTTGCAAAATCTTAAGGAAGTATAAGTTACAAAGAAAAACTGTCACAATACTTTGATTGAGTGGTTGAAGTTCATCAAGACCATGCTGGACGAGTGTAAAGCGTGTGACTTCATTTTTATGTAGTGCACAACTAACAAAGGTCCGGACTTGTCGTTTTGCTTGATAGTCCAAATCTATGTATTCTTTACCACGTAGTTGCTTGGAAAAATCAGCAAAACTAATTGCTCCATGCTTGATGTCGTTAAGCGCCTTTGCGGCCAACAAGATAGTTTTCATATTATACCCCTTAGTGTTATTTTAACACTATTAAAAGCATTACAAAAAGACTAATTGTATTCATCTTCGTGGTGGTGATGATGATGGTGATCATCTTCATCTTCTAGATTATGACCACTTTCACGAGCACGTTCTTCAAACTCACCAAAAATATCGCCAGTATATGGGTCGATTTCTTCATCAACTGCCTTTTCATCATCAACGATAAACGGTGGATAATCCTTGTTTTCTAACTTAAAGAAACTAGAATCATCAATATAATGAAAAACTAGTCTAATGTTGACAATTTCAACAGTAAAATAAGAGATAAGTGCGTGTGCAAGATCACTTTCAATTGCCTTATATTTAGGACTAATTGTAACTTCAAGAATTGCCTGCCAACTCGTTTGCTCAACTCCATCATGGTAGATGTATTCATCAGGAGCAATGACAAGAAATTCCTCATCAATTTCAAAACGATCTTTGACAATAGGAAGATATTTTTTGGAATAAGCACCGGCGACATATGGGTCGACGCCATAACATTTAATAATAATCATATTTGACACCTCTATTTGATTATATCAAATATCATAGGGCTCAATATTTATTTTTACTCGGAATTGCGAATTTTCCATGATTGGGTGTAAAACTTTTAATAATTTAGGTTTAATTCGGAAATAGTTACTATACTTAACGATTAAATTGCGTTCATGCCGGTTTTTTATTACTTGGAAAAGCGGAATTGATGGTCCAATAATAACTGCATCAGCACCTAGTACTTCCTCTAAATTATTCTTTAGCGTAATCGTTGTTTCTTCAACCCGGTCTTCATCACGACTGCTCAAAGAAATTTGTAGCAAATAAGTAAAGGGTGGCATTTTTGCTAAGCGGCGATAGTGCATTTCTGTTTGATAAAAACTCTGATAGTTTTGTTGACTGGCACTCGTGATAGCATAATGTTCTTTTAAGGTAGTTTGGATGATTGCACGACCAACTTTTTCCGCGCGGCCAGAGCGACCAATTGCTTGCATAATTAATTGAAAGGTCGTCTCACTTGCGCGAAAACTTGGAATAGCTAAACCGCTATCGGCGTTGATAACACCAACAAGCGTAACATTAGGAAAATCATGGCCTTTGGCAATCATTTGTGTGCCAATTAAAATATCGGCTTCATGCCGTGAAAACTTACCGAGGATTTTTGTCATGTTTGTATGTTTTTTAGTAATATCACTATCTAGGCGGAGAATTTTGGCGGTGGGAAAAAGTTTTTGTACTTGCTCAACAGCACGCTCAGTTCCAAAGCCACTGATAGATAAGTGTGGAGAGTGACATTCCGGACATTCAGTGATCATATCTTCTTTGTGTCCACAGTGGTGACATAGAAGATTCTTTTCAGCTTGATGATAAGTAAGTGTAATGCCACACTCAGGACAGCGGGCCACATAACGACAATTACGACAACTTACATAACTTGCATAGCCACGGCGGTTGACCAACAAAATTGCTTGTTCCTTCTTTTCTAGCGTCTCCGTCAATGCTTCGAGCAATACTTTTGAAAAATATACTGAACGTTTCGAAACATTTCGATAGTCTAGCATATCAATTATTTTTGTGTGTGGTAGCGCCTTTTTATTAATTCTATCATGTAAAAACACATGACCATAAATGCCTTTTAAGGCTCTTGCCCTAGTTTCTAAGCTTGGCGTCGCACTACCAAAAACGATTTTTGCGTTATATGTTTTAGCTCGCATTTCCGCAACGGCTAGAGCGTGATAAAAAGGGCTCGTCTCCTGCTTATAAGTAGCACTATGTTCTTCATCAACTACAATTAATCCAATATTTGTCAGTGGAGCAAAAATTGCACTACGGGCCCCAACAACTATCCGGACGTCACCACTTGCAATCCGTCGATACTCATCATATTTCTCACCATTAGTTAATTCACTATGAAATAGCGCTACTTTTGCATCAAATCGTTTAATAAAATGACCGATCATCATCGGTGTCAACGCTATTTCTGGAACTAAAAATAAGACATTTTTTCCCTCTTGTAAGGTCTTTTCCGCTAGTTTTAAATATACTTCAGTTTTACCACTACCTGTAACACCTTCGAGTAAATAACTAGTTTGATCACCATAGTAGATAGCGTTAATGGCGTTAGTTTGTTCAAGCGTAAGTTTTGGTGCCTTTTCATCAATAAAACTTGGAAGCTTGAGGCGGTTTTTCTCGACCTTTAATAGGGAAAAATAGCCTAGATCAAGTAATTTTTTACATATCGAGCTACTAAGCAACTTTTTTAGAACTTGCTTGTTTTCTAAAACCTGAAAATATACTTCCCTTTGGCGCTTACTTAGACTCTCAAGGTCAGGTGATTTATTGCTAACTTTTACATATGTATCATAAATGATACTTGCATTTTTAACACCAGATTTTAAAGGTCTTAACGCAGGCGGTAGCATCGCATGAAGAACACTAATTTTAGGGGCAATATAATAGGAGGAAACTTGTTCGGATAAATCAATAAGTTCCTGATTTAAAATAGGCATTTCATCAATGATTTCACTGATGTACTTTAATTCATAGCCATAATCTTCTTCAAGCTCTTGTTTGGTCTTGTCGCTTGTTTTTAGATCAACAACATAGCCAACGATAAGCTGATTATTAAATTCAATAAAAACGCGGACCCCAATGTTGATTTTATCTTTACACAAATATGAAAAAGGGCGATTTAAACTAAATACTGGATGTTGAATTAACACTTCAACAATATTCAATTAAGTCACCCCCTCTTTACTATTTCATTCTTTTGAGAATTATTTGTTTAATCTCATTAGCAGCGCGATCTAAATCATCATTAACAATGCGGTAGTCATATTCATATTGACGCGATAATTCCATTTTTGCTCTCGCTAATCTTTGTTGGATTTTTTCTTCACTTTCTGTCTTACGACCACGAATGCGAGCTTCTAACTCTTCAATACTTGGTGGGAGAATAAATAGGGAAAAAGCACGATTGCTCCTCATTTTTTCCATCAATTGTCGGGCTCCATCAACTTCTATTTCGATGAAGACATTTTTGCCTTGTGCTAATAAGTCCTCGACGTATTGACGTGGTGTTCCATAATAGTTATCGACAAATTTAGCATATTCCAATAATTTACCATCTTGAATATATTGCTCAAATGTTGTTTGATCGACAAAGAAATAGTCAACGCCATCCTTTTCCGCTCCACGCGGCGCGCGAGTTGTCATCGAAATAGAATATGACATGTTGAGCGTAGGGTCTGTAATTATTTTTTCACGCAAAGAGCCCTTACCAACACCAGAAGGACCACTCATAACGATTAATAAACCTTTTTTCATAAAATCACCAGCTTCTATATTATGTAGCTAAATATAAATATTATTATACATATAAACTTGCGATATTTTAAGGTAAAATAATAGCAAGATGAAAAAGTTTGATTATTCCACCCTTTATTACATGAGTAAGCATTTTAGCTCAACACTAGTTGGTCAATATATTAATCGTCTTTTTCTTGTGAGCGAACATGATTTTTATCTAAGTCTTGCCAAAAGGAATACGGGACTTTTCATCAGTTTAAACAATAGCAACCCGTTTATTGAATTAATTACGGAAAAAATTAACTTTCCAAAAATAAAAAAAGACAGTCATTTAACGACAATTTTCACCCATCATCTTGAGCATAGTAAGATTAGTGATGTCGCACTAATTGACGGACAAAAAGTCCTAGTGCTAACACTAAATAAACACTACGAAAATTTGACTGAACGTGTTTTCAAACTTTATATTGAATTAATTACCGCCCATCCTAATTTAATTGTCGTCGATGAACATGAGGACATTGTTAGTCTCTACCGCGCTAGCAAACATTTTCAAGCTGAGAGAATTTTACGAATTGCTCAGCCCTATCACTTAAAAGAAATTAACAAGAAGTTCCTTGTTGAGGATGTTAGAAATTTAAACGATTTTACAGCACAATATCTAGCGGAAAATCACCTGGCAATTATGCGAAAAAATCATTCCAAACTCTTTAGTCATATCAAAGCAAGTATCAAAAGATTGACAAATAAAAAGAAAAATATCGCTAACGAATTAGCCAAGATGCCTGATAGTCAAATCGCCAATTATTATGGCCAACTTCTTCTAACTTATAAACCAGAAATCAATGATGAAAAAGTTAGTATCTTTGAAGAAGCAATCGAAGTCGATCCAAGTCTTGATGCCATAAGGAACGCAACAATTTGGTTTAATCGCGCAAAAAAAACTCGGAGTGCAGTTATAAATAAAAAAATCCAAGTCGAACAAATCGACCAAGAACTAAGCTATTACCAAACTCTAGCGAAACAAATTCAACTTTTAGATGATGAGGGACTAAATGAAGTCGAAATTGAACTAAATATTAACTCTAAGTCTTTTAATAAAAAATCAAATGCTTCCTCTATTAAACCCTATTATGTTAATTACGAAAATATCCGGATTGCTTTTGGTAAAAACAATTTACAAAATGACTATTTGAGTTTTAAACTTGCAAATAAGAGCGATACTTTTATGCATATTCGCAATAATCCAGGATCGCATATTGTGATTTTTACTGCTAATCCTGACCAGCATTTACTAAGTATAGCTGCCCAAATCGGTTTATATTTAGCAAAAATTCCTAGTGGCGAATTCACATATACGAAATGCAAAAACATTAAAAAAGGGCCATTCCCTGGTAGTGTGGTTCTTAAAGAAGAAACTACGATATATCAACGAGAAAATACCCAACAAATCAAACAAATAATGGAAAGTATTCAGCGCTTTTAATCTAAATCGAGTGGATCAACTTTTAAAACTTCATGATCACTAAGATTATAAAAGCCTTGTTGGCGTAATAGTTCATAACTAACGATAGCAACACTATTAGCCAAATTTAGACTTCGCGCATTAGGCACCATTGGTATTCTTAATAATCGATGCTTATGAGTTTTTAATATTTCGTGGGGAATGCCTTTGTCCTCTGAACCAAACATTAAAAAATAGTCACTAGCAATACTAGTAAAATCAAACTGAGCATAGGTTTTATTCGCATAACGTGTGACATAATAAATGTCTTTATTTGCGTGGCTTTTTAAAAATTGTTGATAGTCTTGATAATACTCAAACGGAAGACGAGAAATATAGTCCATTCCTGCGCGAACGAGACTTTTCTCATTTAATTCATAAGGAAGTGGGCCGATGATATGAAGATGAGCCCCAATAGCCATGCATGTCCGCATGATATTACCGGTGTTACTGGGAATAAGAGGTCGATATAGAACAATGTGTAACATAAGTTTTCTCCTTACTCGTTTGTAATAGTAACATTTTATTAACTTTTCGACTATAATTAGACTATGAAAAAACAAGAAAAATTAGCATTTATTAAACGTGTCGAAACCCTGAGCAAAACGAAAGTCAAAACGATTGCTTTTATCAATAATGGGATAACAAATGATAATTATTTAATCAACGATGCTTTTATTTATAAGGTCAAAAACCCCTTGATTTCCCATCAAAACAACCTTAAGAATGAAACAACACTCGCTAATTATTTATCATCACGTGCACTAACACCAAGACATCACTTTTTCACCAATGAAGTGATCATCGACTATTTAGCTGACACAACGTTCATAAATTGTAGCAACTATGACAAATACTTAGCAAAACTAGTCGAAGCAATCAAAACGATTCACGATTTGCCGCTTCAAGGTTTTAGTGGTTTTAATATGTTTGAACGTTTAGAGTTCTACCAAAAGAGTTGTAATCACGAATCTTTAAAGGGCTTAGAAAAAATCATAGAACGCACTAAATATTATTATACAAAAGCAAAACTTACAGTAACCCATAATGATCTTGTTAATGGCAATATCTTGGTTCGTAACGATGAATTATACTTAATCGACTTTGAATATTGTGGCATTAATGATCCCGATTTTGATGTAGTCTCCTTTCTTAGTGAAAATGAATTTGTTGATCAAGAAGTAAGAGATGAATTTTATAAGTGTTACTATCAGGAAGAAGAAATCCCTTTCGACAAACTCATTATATACTTTAAATTTGCCGATGCGCTTTGGTATTATTGGGCATTATATGCTTACAAAAAGACTAAAAAGGCAATTTTTCTACAAATTGCCAAGCTTAAACGTGAAAATTATAATAAGAATTAGTCTTTTTTAAATTTCTCTTGGTATGACCTAAGTGCAGATTCAATCATTTCAATCGCCCGGTCCCGATCTTGAACTTGGTGGACAACCGTTTGTTTGCCCTCTAGTGTCTTATAAACTTGGAAAAAATGCCTAATTTCTTGGAAAAGATGATCTGGTAGTTCATTGATTGAGCGATATTTTGCATAGGTTGGATCCTTTTCGCATATCGCAATAATTTTTTCATCAACTTCGCCAGAATCAATCATTTTAATCGCCCCAATGGGGATACAATTAACAATTGTCATTGGAATAAGCGGCTGTGAAGAAAGAATTAGGACATCAAGAGGGTCATTATCATCCGCATAGGTTAAGGGAATAAAACCATAATTTTGTGGGTAGTGAGTTGAAGTATAAAGAATCCGATCAAGTTTTAACATTCCTGATTCTTTATCTAGTTCATACTTGCTTGCCCCACCCTTTGGAATCTCCACGATTGCCGTGAAAAGTTCTGGTGTTACGCGCTCAGGATTCATATCATGCCAAATATTCATAATTTTACCTCACAAAATAATTATAATAGTCATTTTAATAAATTTACTCACCTTAAATTCAATTAAATTAAAGTGCTATTCGTTATTTATAAAACAATGATACCCTAGCACAAATAAAAAATCCATAGTTTGTCGAAAAAAGCAAGAAACAAGTGAATGGGTGTTCACTTATTATTTAGAACAATTACTAATTTTTAATCATCGTTTTAATAAATAGTTGTGTGATTTACAACTCAGCAAGGATAAAAACCACATTATCTAAAGATAATATCTAAATCTCTTTATCTTTATGTAAAAATTTTTTATAATGTCTCCACGTGTTAAAAAAACGTCCCCATAATTTATAAGCTTAAACTAAGGAGGTTTTATGAGTTTTAAGATTACAATCAACGGCCAAGTAAAAACGTTTGATCAACCAGTCAGCGTCCTTGACCTACTAGCAGATGACCACAATTTCTACTGTGCACTTGTTAACAATCGTGTAAGGGAACTTACCTACTCGATCACTCAAGATGCGACAGTCGAACCACTTACCCTTGTTCATTCCGAATCGGTAAGAATTTATCAAACATCACTCCGTTATCTTGTTGCGATGGCAATGAGTCGGATTAGACCTGATGTTAAGATACGTTTTTCTTATAATGTCTCTCGTTCTATTTTCATTCAAATTCTCAATGAAGGTGTTCGCGCCGACCGTGAATTAGTTCATGAACTAGAACAAGAAATGACACGACTAATTGAAAAAGATATACCATTAGTCAGAAGTAAAATCACTGTTGAAGAAGCAGCAAAATTATATAAGGAACGCGGCTTTGAAGACAAATTAGAAGTTCTTAAGTACCGCCCAGAACAAACCGTACACATGTACGAATGCGATGGATACTTGAACTACATGTATGGATTTATGGTTCCTTCGACCGGTTATTTGAAAAACTGGATTCTTAAACCATATAGTCCCGGGATGTTGCTACAATATCCTCGTAGTGAGTCCAAGGGTCAAATCCCGGAATTTAAGGATGCACCAACGTTTGGTAAAACTTTAAAACAATCACATGCTTGGGCTAAAAAGGCTGGTCTTGAGAGTGTGACCGGTATTAACAAATACATTGAGCAAGGTCATTCAATTGATCTAATTAATATTTGTGAGGCACGTCACTATCAACAACTAACCGAATTAGGTTCGAAAATTATTGATGAGAGTGATATTCGTCTTATATGCATCGCTGGTCCTTCAAGCAGTGGTAAAACAACTTTTGCCAACCGCTTAAGAATCGAACTTATGAGTCGTGGACTTCGCCCAATTCGTCTTTCAATCGATGATTACTATTTACCTCGTGGTCAAGCGCCAAAAGATGAAGATGGAAAACCTGATTTAGAGTCAATTTATGCTCTAGATATTGAACTATTCAATCAAAATATGCTTGACTTGATTAATGGCGAAAAAGTTCAACTACCAAAATTTGATTTCAACACTGGCAAACGTGTCCCTGGTCGTGTTCTTCAGGTTGAAGATGATCAACCTATTATTATCGAGGGCATCCACGCTCTTAATGAACAGTTAACGACACTAATTCCAAAACACCAAAAATACAAGATTTATATTTCCCCACAAGCACAAATTAATCTTGATGACCAAAACCCAATTTCCTTGACTGACTTACGACTACTTCGTCGTCTTGTCCGTGACAAAAAGTTCCGTAACGCTAGTGCGGTCGAAACAATGTCAATGTGGCCAAGTGTCCGTAAAGGAGAATTTACTTGGATTTATGATACGCAAGAAAGCGCTGATTATGTTTACAACTCAGTTCTAAGTTATGAACTACCTGTAATGCGCAAACACGCCCTTCCCGTTTTAAATGAAATCGATCGTGAAAGTGAATACTGGCCACTTGCAGAACGGCTCATCCGCATGCTTAAGTACTTTGTTGACCTTGATGAAGAATGGATTCCATCCAACTCACTAATGCGTGAATTTGTCGGTGGAAGCTGCTTCCACGACGTATAGAAATTTCTAATTTAGTAAAAAAAGAAGCCACGTTAATTCGTGGCTTTTTTCGTTAGGTTTTTGTAACGTTCAACTTCCTTTTTTTGCATTCTCTTCATTTCAAAATAATAAAGGGATCTGACTTGATCATAATGTTTTTTCTCGTTTTCGCTAAGGAGTGAGAAATAGGCGACCCGAAATATGTTTTCTAGACGGAAGAAAGAGTCATAGAGATTAATAATTGTCAACATCGCAAAAAAGTCACGCCGCGAATATATTAAAACGGGAGAACTATGATTAACTTCGCTCGCCATTTGATACATCTTATTATATTCTTTTAGTCCCGCGATCGTCTCGAGGCCATCACGGAAATTAAATTTTATATTATCTTTAGTAATACCTGGAACTTCGCGCAACCAGCCATATTCAATAAAGCGTTTAGTGTCCTTACTTCTTAGATCAAACTCGCGCATTGTAGCTTTGATTTCAACGAAAAGTTCATCACACACTTCAGGTGAAAGTACCTTGTTATATGCATCTGCATATTGCATATGACGAAGATAAGAAGCAATAACATTTTCGCCATATTTTGTTAGTATCGTCAAAGTCGCCTCAAGTTCATGCATTGTCCGCCACGTTGTAAATGCTTCGGTTTCAAAGCCGTTAACAAGTAGAGTTGTAATTGCTTTAATGAGACTAAACGACTTATTCAACATATCAATTACTAGGGTTTTTTTAGGTTCTTGTTTTTTAAATAATTCCAGCTTTTTCAATACGAAATTTGTAAAAACGTTAATTGTCGAAATCGGCGGGAAAAACTGACTCATAAGCCGCTTAGAATCATACTTAAAATGAACATCAGCAGCATACTTATCAACAACACTATTAACTAATAAAGCAACAAAGGCATCACTTTCAATATCAACGTCACTACTATCAAGATTAAGCCGATAAAAAAAATCATTAACTAAATATAGTACGAGCCGAACATTATCAAGATTTTGTAAGGCAAAATTTGCGTTTTGCCCAGCAATAATGTCATAGACCTCAAGAATTTCTAAATAACGCTCAAAAAAGTAGTCACTATTGACCTGTTCTTTAAAACCAAGTGAATTTATTAGTTTCGTAAATTGATTTTTATCTAAAGCGATATATTGCCGTTCCATATGAATATCTTAACATTTATCCCACCTGTTTTATATAGTAGTAATTAACTTTCATAATTGAAAGTAAGTATATTCTTACTGGGCGATGAAAACTATTTAGCAGAAAGCTTGCATAGTGTTCAAGTTGGAGTTGATATTTCTCATCTTCAGTTGCAGCAAGCTTATAATCAATCAGATCAATATAGTCATCACGAACAATAAATAAGTCAATAATCGCTTCACTATCTTTCGTAATATCATAGAAGCGATATTCTTTATAAACATTTTCTTCGTTAACACTATTAAACAAGTCTAGTGCTAAAACTTTATCAATTTTTTGGCGCTTCTCTTTATCATTAATAAAACTAGTATCCTTACTCGCCAAATTAACAATTTCTAAGTAGCGATGGTATTGGCGACCCACCTTCAGAACTTCTTGAAGTTTTGTATCAAAAAGTGTTACCTTTTTACTTGCGCGTTGTTGGTCTTTAACAACAAGCGGTAACGATATTTTTGCTAAAGAAAAGTGGTGAATGGCACTATTATCAATACTTGGTGCTTTTTCGATTGTTCCTAATTGTTTAGCAACAAGGCGTTCTTGATAATATTTTGTTAGACCAAGCAAATCAAGATTAGATTTTGCACTAATTTGCCGTGTGATATATTCTTTTTCTGAAACTGGAGCTAGGGCCATCATTTTTTCTTCCGCCCGCGTTAAGGCAACATATAAAAGACGAATTTCTTCACTAATCAATTCAATCTTATTTGCATAAAAGTTTAGATTATAAGCAATGCTTTTTGCCTCATTAATCTTGCCAGTAGGTAAAATTAGCCCGTATTTAGCACTGACTTTAAAAGAACTATGAAGACTGTTAAAATTGAAGCCACTATAAAAGCCAATCAAATAGACAAGAGGAAACTCTAAACCCTTCGATGTATGAATTGTCATAATCTTGACAGCATTATCAATCGATTCACTGGCAGCCACTTCGATTTTTTCTTCATTTTTATAATAATATTCAAAATGCTCAATTAGGGCGGAAAAGTCCATGCCATAACTTTCGAGATTTTCAATCATTTTGAGAATTGTTACGAGCGTTTGCCGATTGTTATCAATGTCACCAAGCGAAATTAACTTTTTATTAATCGCAAAACTATCAATAATTTTTTCAACGATCAGTGAAGGGGCACTGTCGCCTAGTTGGTTTTTAATCGTCACCATTTTTTGATAAATCTCACTAGTTTTAAATGCTTGCTTGTCATTCATCAAATAATCATAGATCGTCTGATCATCAATATTATTGACGAAACTACGGGCAAAACTAATAAAACTTGTCTTAAAATCATCGCCAAAATCATCTTTTATTATCGTATTATAAAGTTTGATGGCACTAAAAAGAGTTTGAACCACCCGTGCTTCCTTGGCGTCAGCATTATCAGCGGTAAAAAGGGGAATTTGTAGTTCATTAAAAATACGAATAAAATCATCAAGCATTTTTCTTTTGCGACAAAGAATTGTAAAGTCGGAAAACATGACCTTACGATGCTTTTTAATTTTTTTATCGTAAACTAAAAATCCCTGATTAATTTTACTAATAATGTCTTGTCCAACTATGTAGGCCTCGATCCGATCATTATTCAATTTTGGGTTTTTTTGATAATTAAACACCTCTAGTTGGTAGTCTTGTGAAGCAATTTCAACCTTGTCATAATCTTTATTACCAAACCCAATCTGGTGATCTTTTTTATAATCCGCTCCACCAAAATCTAGAGTCATAATCTTGTTGAGCATACTATTAACACCATCAACAATTTGGCGCCTGCTACGATAGTTATCAACTAAATTTAAAAGCGTCCCACCTTGAGATTGTTTGTATTTTTGGAATTTTGCCTGAAATATTTTTGGATTAGCATTTCTAAACCCATAAATTGATTGTTTAATATCACCGACCATGTATACGTTATTACGAGCGATTTTTTGTACAAAATATTCTTGTATATCGCTTGTATCTTGGTATTCATCAACAAGGATAAATTTGTAGTTTTGCGCAATGATTTCATTGAGTTCATGGTTACTAACTATTTTATAAGCTAGGCGCGCTACATCTGCAAATGTATAAACGTTATGAAGATGTTTGAAATGGTCCAATTTTTCCTTCATCGTGTTATATAATTCAATAATAAAAGTCGCAACCTTTTTTTCTCTTTCAAAGATATTATTAATGTCCTCGACAGTTCCAACCTCAACCAATTTAAAAGTAGTTTTGATGGCTTTTATTATTTGCTTTAAAAGATTTAAGTCGTCGCTATATTCAACTTTCTTGACTTTATTACCGACCTTAGGTAGCGCGAGTGTCGAGATAACTTGATAGTAATCTTGATAGGTGGAAAGCGATGAAAAGTTTAAAGTCCACTCTTCGTAAATTGCCCGTACTTCATCATGGTTGATCAGCTCTATAAGTTCAAATATTCCTTGCAACTCATCATAAATGAGTCTTGTATATTCTTCGATTAACTCGTTGAAACGAGTCTTAGAATAATGGTTATTTACAAAGTCGTTAACGTATTTTTCAGCGTCGATTTCTAAATTGACCTGATTGTCAAATTCTTCAACAAGAGCAACTAAATTTTTATCATTATTTTTTAAATAATCACGAATAAAGTTAGTCAGTCTTTCATCACCTACATCATAGTAGTTAGCAAGTGTGCTTTCAATTTCCTGGCGTCTTTTAATTTTATAAAGTCCCTGGTCAAAGATTGATATAGAGGGGTTGATATCAAGAATATAACTATATTTTTTGACAATTTTAAGCGCAAATGCATCAAAGGTAGTTATATCACTGCTTTCAACTAAATTAGCAAGACCCTTGGTCGCATCATCTTCGGATAATTTGTCTTTAAGTCTAATTTTCAACTCTTTAGCGGCAAAATTTGTGAAAGTTAAAACTAGCAACTGGTCAAGACGCGCATCGCCGTTTTTAATTAACTCGTATAATCGCTGAATTAGTACTGCAGTTTTTCCACTTCCTGCACCAGCGGATATTAAAACATTGCCTTCTTTATGAAGAATTGCCTGTTGTTGAAGTGGTGAAAAGTCACTAAGTTTCATCGCTTACATCCTCCTCATCTACAAGCGAAACCTCATTATAATCAGCGTCAGTCCGATAACAAACGTGTTTAAAGGGACAATATTCACAACTATCTTGTTTGGCAATCTTTAGTGGCCGTATTTGAAAGTTGTTGTCACGAATATTGTTGGCGGCTTCGATAATCTTTGCACGTGCTTCTTCTGCTAGTTTTGGAAAAAATTCTTCAGGATATGCTTTTGTGTATTTAAAGAATCTTTGTTGATTACTACTATATTTAGTGGCCGCAATATATTGGCTATTTTGATCGACAAAAGTGCTATCAAATTTGCTAAGTTTATCGAAATCATCGAGCATAACACCACTGAATTTAAAACTTGTTTTATAAAATTGATAACGTTCTTCCTCATCTTCACTTATAATCAGTCCATCTTGCTTTAATTTTTGAAGAAAAAGTCCAAGAATATAATCATCACTAAACCGTAAGTCATGGGCGGCTAGAAGCGCATATATTGGTAATTGGAGACTCTTACCATGGGGGATTTCATTGACATTAAACTTCTTGACGCCTGTTTTATAATCAATCAGAACAAGCCCACCATTTTTAAATTGATATATTTGATCAATACGGCCGGAAATTTTTGTCTTTTCATCAAGCTGCAATTTGAGTTCTACTTCTGAAAGGCTAGAAAATTCTTCCATTTGTTCTTCTAATTCTTTTTTCAATCGTAAGCCCGCAATAAAAAGATCGCTCATTCCTAAAACAATTAGTTTTTCACGTGCATCTAGACCGGATTCTGCAATATTACCTTTCAAGAACAGATCAACATCAAGATCATCATCATTACTGACTTCCAGTAGTTTATGAAATAGTGTACCAATAAACATTGGAAGCGTTGTTGTTTTGTTACCTAATTTAAGTACTTTTTCCAAGTAATAACGGAATGGACAAGAGTAGTAAAGATCAATTTGTGAAAATGAAAGTGCAAGCGGACTAGAGTTATTAAAGTGATTTACACCTTTAAAACTATGATCAAAGCTTTGATAACTATCACCGACTAACGGAGCTAAAATTGATATATTTTTATCAATTAGGTTGTATTTAATTCTTTGATCCATCATCCGGCCATAAATAGTTTCTAAATAAGTCTTGCTAAAATAAATTTGTGGTAGTTTGGCCCGAGAAACCCGCCATCCTAACTGTTCAACCATATCACTAACAATTTGTTTTTGCCCAGCAATTTCTAGAGTAAAACTTGGATAAAAAGTATTATCACTTGTTAGTGTGGCAAACAAAAGTTCACTGTTTATTTGATTATTAATCAACGTCGTATTAAGTGCTAAATCTACTTTTTCTTGATCAAAAATAAAGCTATTGTCAATTTCAACATAAGGATACATTCCTTTGGTGAAGCCAAGAATAAATACATGTTTATCGCGGACAAATAACGGCAATTGATCGATCACTTTAATGTGACTTAGGTAGCGATCACTTGAAATTTTGCGTCGCTTTAGTTGATCGCGGACCAGTAAAATATAATCTTTAAAACTTAAATTATTACGACGATACTTACTAATTACTAATAAAAACTCCTGCTCTTCACTACTGAGTTCCTTGATTGAAAGTTGATCGATCAAAATTTGTTCATCATCAAGGCTTTCTAGTGTCGTGAGCAGTGTTTGCACTCGTGGAAAGACCAACAAGGATTTCGCTTCATTTTGGCCAATAACACAACTAAATTCCTTGGCCCAAAGTTTAATTTCAACCCTATATTCTTCCGTTGGAGCAAATAATAATATTTCGCTTGCGGCAACTCCATTTTCTAATAAAGAGGCCATCCGATTAATTTGAAAAGCCACCTCGCTACTTACACTTGTAAAACTCAAAACATCTGTATTTGTTTTCTTGGTCTCGCCTTGATAAAACTCAAAGTGTAACAAGGACTTTTCTAACAATTTTTTAAGTTCAAGATCTTGCGCTGAGTAATTAATAACTATTGCATTTTTATGCAAATATAACAAAGATTCATCTGTTCGATAAATAAGCTTTTCCTTGTCCAAAAAGTGAAAAATATCAAAAAGTTGTTGGATTTTTTTACTAGAGTCAAGCTCACTAAAAAAGTAAAGATTGTCTATGAAATTTTTAGCGCTTTGATATGTTAGATTGAATTTCTTAATAATCGGATATATCGCCATCTCATCAATCGTAAAATAAAGGGAAGAAAATAAGTCTTCTTTTGTAATTATTTTGGCATGCGAATAAGGAAAATCTTGCTTGGATTGCAAGATATCGCGGTGAATGCTCCGTGGTGCAATAATAAAATCGTAGTTAAAAAGATTATCAATATTAAACTTCATATATTGATTTTATTACATAAAATCTATTATTACAATCAAATATAGAAACTTAATTAGTGACTAAATGATTGTG
Organism: uncultured Staphylococcaceae bacterium; assembly: GCA_964480275.1. Lineage (GTDB taxonomy): Bacteria > Bacillota_I > Bacilli_A > RFN20 > CAG-826 > DATESG01. Next base: position 49,478 of record CAYZOC010000001.1, read on the forward strand.
TGGCTTTGACTGCTCTTTTCCATCCATCATATAGTTGCTCGCGTGTTTGCTCCGTCATCTTCGGCCGATAAAGTGTTCCTTGGAACTTAAGTTTCCGAATCTCTTGGAGTGATGAAAAGTAACCAGTTTCTAAACCTGCAAGGAAAAATACACCTAAACTTGTAGTCTCTAAAATTTTTGAAACACGAATTTGCGTGTCTAAAATATCTGCCTGAAATTGCATGAGGTAGCCATTAGCCGTTGCGCCACCATCAACCTGCAAACGTTTTAGCTCGAGTTTTGATGCTTCTTGCATAACTTTAAAGACATCTTTTGTTTGATAGGCGATTGATTCAAGTGTCGCACGGACAAATTCTGCCTTAGATGTAGCTCTTGTCAGTCCAAATACCGCTCCTTTGGCATCATCGTCCCAATAAGGAGTTCCAAGTCCAACAAAGGCGGGAACAACATATACTCCATCATTCTTTTCCGCGCGATTGGCTTCTTTTTCACTGTGTTTGCTAGTTTTAATTAGACACATTTCATCACGCAGCCACTGGACGGCCGCTCCACCAACAAAAACACTGCCTTCGAAAGCATAAGTTGTTTTGTTGCCAATTTGCCAAGCGACGGTCGTAAGCAGTCCACCTTCTGCTAAAAGTGGACGATTGCCAATGTTCATTAACATGAAACAGCCAGTTCCATAAGTGTTTTTACTATCACCTTTATCAAGACACATATGGCCAAAAAGCGAAGCTTGTTGATCACCGGCAACACCAGCTATTGGTAGTGCTGTTTTTAAATATTCTGTATAGCCAAATGTATGACTTGAGGGATTGACTTTGGGAAGCATGGAATGGGGAATATTAAATAATTTAAGTAAATCATCATCCCATGATTTTGTAAAAATATTATATAAAAGTGTCCGCGATGCATTACTGACATCTGTCGCATGAACACGACCATTGGTCAGCTTATAAATCAACCAACTATCAACCGTGCCAAAAAGGAGTTCACCGCGCTCTGCTCGCGCTTGACCATCTTTAATATGATCAAGAATGTAGCGGATTTTTGAAGCACTAAAGTAGGGATTAATTAGAAGTCCGGTCCGCTTAAAAATAAAATCTTTTTGATCTTCAAGGCGGTCACAATAAATAGCGCTTTGCCGTGATTGCCAGACAATCGCATTATAGACAGGCATTCCTGTTACTCGATCCCAAACAATCGTCGTCTCTCTTTGGTTGGTTATCGCAAAACTATCGATATATTCAAGTGAGATATTTGCCTTAATTAAGACTTCATTAACAACTGAAAGAACACTAAGCCACAATTCCAGTGCATCAGTCTCGACATAAGAAGGATGGGGATATAAACAATTAACATCTTTAAAGGCACTATTGATAATTTGACCATGGCGATTAAATAAAATTGCCCGCGTCGATGTTGTTCCTTGATCGATTGTTAAGATGTATTTTTCCATTACACTTACCTCTTCATGAATTTTTCGATATCTTTTACTTCTTTAATAATATCACTAGATAGATTGAGGGCACCACTTTCAGTGACAACAATATTATCCTCAATCCGAATACCAATACCGTATTTTGCAAAATATAGCCCTGGTTCAACGGTAATAACATTGCCAGGAACAAGTTTTAATTCTCTTAATGATTGATCATGGGTATCAAGTCCTAAGTGATGAGAAACATTATGATAATAGTACTTTGAGATTTCTTCCTTAGTGTCAATAAGATGTTCCTCAAGCAAGCGATTAGCCATAAATTCAATCGTAAAAGCCTGCAGTTCTGCAAGACTTAAGCCTGGACGAATATAATCAATTACTGCTTTATTAGCGGCAAGTACAATCTCATAAATTTGTTTTTGTAAAATATTAAAACTACCACTAACGGGATATGTACGACTAATATCAGCGCAATAACCGGTTAAATTAGCGCCTAGATCTAATAAAAGCAGATGCCCATCCTTGATTTTACTATCAAGATCAGGATAGTGAAGAATCGTCGCATTTTTTCCATAAGCAGCAATCGTTGGAAATGAAAGCCGGGCTTTCTGATCTTTGATTACACACTCAAAAATATTAGCAACTTGATATTCATACATCCCTTCTTTAAGTGATTTCATAATTGCATTTAATGCTTTGTTTGTCAGATTAATGCTTTGTTTTAATGCTTTTATTTCATCATCATCTTTAACCATCCGCATCTTAACGATGTCTGTAAAAATATTTTCAATTTTAATCCCATACTTTTGTTCGAGGTCAATTTTATACTCTTCGGTTGTATATTTTTTAGCAATATAAAGTTCAGGTTCAAGATCTAAATAAACATGTTCAACATCACCATAACTAGAAGTTTTGGCAAAAAGATCATCAACTTTACTTTCTAAATGGTCACTAAACAAGATACTTTTAATACCACTAATCTTTGTGGCATCCTCTACTTTAAGTTTACGACCTGTCCATTTTTCTTTGTTTTCATCAAATGGATCAATAAACAAATAGACAAATTGTTCCTGGTCGATTTTTGCAATAATCAAACTGCTATTTTCTTGTTTAATGCCCGTCAAATAGTAAAAATTAGTATTGACTTGAAAGGGATATTCACTATCTGCGCTTGCCTTGTGAGCAATGCCAGAAAATAGAATAAGAACGCTATTATCTGGGAGGCTCTTAAGTAGTTGCTCCCGCCGTTTGATGTAATTTTTTGCTTCCATAAATTAAACTCCTTTTTTCTTCACAATATTACGGGCGATTTTTATAAAATCACCTAGTTCAACACCCTGATATTCTCCGCGATCAAGAAGCGCAACATTATTGGGAATAAGTTTGATTTCTCCAAGGAGTTTGACACCAAGCTTTTCTTCGATTAACTGTTGATTGCTATTGCCATATATGTATATTTTATCTCCACACTTCGGACATTCTAAATATGCCATATTATTGATGGCCCCAAGCACTGGGACCTCAAGCGTATTCGCCATGTTGATCGCCTTTTTAACAATAGTTCCAACCATATCTTGGGGAGTTGTTACAATGATTAGGCCATCGATTGGTAGTGATTGCATGGCCGTAATTGCCACATCACTAGTTCCAGGGGGGAAATCAACTAGTAAATAGTCTAATTCACCCCAATTAACAGTGTTATAAAACTGACGAATAATTTCACTAACTAGAGGGCCCCGCCACATAAGCGGATCCTCATTGTCTTCTAAAAGCATCGCCGCCGAAATAATTTTTATTCCGAGGTCATCAACAACATGAGGATAAATCGATGTACTGTCTCCAAACGCTTTATCTTTGACTTTAAACATATGCGGAATTGAAGGACCTGTAATATCAGCGTCTAAAATTCCAACCTCGAATCCTAGCTGGGCGAGGCTTAGTGCTAGTAGCCCTGTTGTATACGACTTGCCAACACCACCCTTGCCAGATATGACACCAATGACTTTTTTGACATTGCTTTTCTCATTTGCCTTTTCTTTTTCTACTTTATTAACCATCTTGTTCCTCTTTTCTATAAATTTTTGATGATTTTATATATTCTAAATCAAGATTAAACTTTTGCTCGACATCAATACTAAGTGGAGCATTAATCGTCACGACTACTGATTCACCTCGATATTCTTTATCAATAATTTCAATTTGATCTTGAACAAATAAATATTCGACTCTACCTAAATCAGCGGCCCGGACAATAAGACGATACAAGGCACTATCAATTTCTATGTATTTATCAATTTTTGCTAAGGCTTGATTAGCTGCTTCGACATATGTTCTTAAAAGACGACCTGCTCCAAGTTTAACACCACCATAATATCGAACAACAATAATCGCAATATTTACTAAATTAAGATTGCCAATCAGCTCTAATAGTGGTCGTCCCGCAGTACCGCTTGGTTCGCCATCATCGCTAGCTCTAGCGCTATTATCAATCACATAAGCATAAGGATAATGACGGGCGCCACTAGCGTCTTGATGAACAAATCTCTTAAATTCAAGAAAGTCATTTTCATCACTGATTGGTGTCACATAAGCAATGAAGCGCGACTTTTCAACAATGATTTCATGGACGAGACTAGATTTTATCAGCGACTTTCTCATAGCTAAATTGTATCACTAAAAGTGATGTTTCTAAATATATACGTTTAACGAATTTATAATTCTTGCTATAATCCTACTATGAATGAAAATAAACAGAGCGAAAACTATGAAATAGTTGATGACATACCAAGCAATCAACAACAACCAAATTTTGAGATCGAAGATAATTTTAAGGCCGTTCCTAATCCAAAAACTCCTAATTGGTTGGATGCGACTCTTGTATTTCTTGGATATCTTGGATTAATGTTAGTTCCGGTTCTCTACCAAACAATCCTTAATAGCATCTACCAGTCGCAGGGACTTTCCGCCGTTGAAATTGAACAATTACTTACAAGTGTTGCTCATCTAAGCATGACCAATTTCATAAGATACACCGTAATATTTTTATTAATGGTCCTTGTCTTATTTCTTGCCCGTGTTCTTCTTCCAATCCTAAATCAATTTAAAAAGTTTCGCACATATTTATATGGCATAGGTTTTGGATTTATCGCTATTTTTCTTAGTGTTAGTTATAATTTATTTTTATCGCTTGTGCTCGAAGATTTTGGGAGTAATGAAAATCAAAATCTCGTTGAACAAGTTATACGCCTTAATCCACTGCTCTCACTTTTATGGATTCCTTTTCTTGGTCCAATCGTTGAAGAACTTACATATCGTCTAGGTATATTTAATGGACTAAAAAAATACAATCGGACGTTAGCCTATGTCGTCACCGGGCTGTTTTTTGGTCTAATTCACTTTAATGCACCTAATATTGCTGATGAGAATTTCACAAAGCTACTAGTTATCGAAATTGCTAATCTTCCTAACTATATCCTCTCGGGTCTACTATTCAACTATGTATATGATAAGGAAAATCTGGGAACATCTATTGTTGCCCATGTCACAAATAATTTTGTCTCTTACATTGCCACAATTATTTCAATGAACAGCTAATAATTATGAACAAACGACTTACAATCAATTCAACAACACTTAAAGTAATCGCGATGATTTTAATACTCATCGATCATATCGGTTTCTTTTTAATTCCTATCACGGCAGAAACTCAGTTGATATACATGCTATTTCGAGGAGTAGGGCGTTTAGGTTTCCCACTTTATGCATTTTTTATCGTAGAGGGTATCTTTTATTCAAAAAACATCAATAAATATCTGCGAAGAATTTTTGCCCTCGTCGTGCTCATCTTTGCTTTTCAGGCTTCGATCTTTTTCACTCCTCTTAGCGCCTCTATCGATATTAGCCAGGCTTACAATGTATTTCTTACCCTCTTCACTGGCGCTACTGCAGTGGCCTATTTTCATCAAAAAAAGTACAAACATATTTATTTATTAATTCCATTAGCGGCGATGATTACAACAAATATTTTAGAATTCTTTGTTCCCGGAAAATGGACAATCTTTCTTGTAAATGAATATCGACTATATGGTATTGCTATTATAATTGGCTTTTATATTGCTAGGGTATTTACCCCACATGTAGTATCAAATTTGAAAACATATCATCAAGTTTCACATAGTGGTTTAGATAGTGCTCCTTACATTCAACAAATAAATAATTACTTAAGTAGCATTTCACTTTTATTCATTAATATAGTTTGGTATATTCTAACTGTCACAATTAGTGACTTTCCCTTTGATCCATTTCAAACATATTCAATATTTACTGCGATATTAATATTAATGTATAATGGTCTAAAGGGGTATCAGCCAGTTTGGTTTAAATGGGTTTACTATTTATATTACCCAGTTCACCTAGCCATACTTGCTATCATTAGTTTCTTATAGTTTCTTACTATAATCATTGGAGGAGAGAATTATGATTAAATACTTAGAAAAAGAAGAATTATTTGACGAAGTAATTAGCAAAGGTACTGTTTTAGTTGATTTTTACGCTGATTGGTGTGGTCCTTGTCGGATGCTTAGCCCAGTTATTGAAGAAGTAAGTAAAGAGGTCAGTGATCTTACTGTCCTCAAAGTAAATGTTGATGACATGGGCCGCCTTGCCGGACGCTTCAGCATTCGTTCAATTCCAACTGTCATGCTATTCAAAGATGGCAAACCAGTTGCAACTCGTGTTGGCTTTGTGCCAAAACCAGCACTACTAGCCTTCGTCAAACAATAAAAAAATGCACCTTATGGTGCTTTTTTTAAATCATGCAATTTTGAGAACATCGCCTTACTCATAATATATTTCTTTTCTTGAAAAGATTGGTCGAGTTCCCGAGCATAGAAGACATCATCAGAGTGGTAAACAAAGCCACTCTTTTCAATTACTCGTTGCGACTGCTTGTTGGATGTAAAGTGAGCACAACTAACATAATCCAAGTTTTCGACCTCAAATAAGTATCTCAAAAGTCTATTCACAGCTTCAAGCATCAGGCCACGGCCCCAAAAGTCTTGTGCTAATACATAACCAATTTCAAGTATTTTCTTATTGATAAACTCGTCACTATTAAATTTAGCGGCGTGGACACCAAGTGAACCAATCACGCGTTGACTCTGCTTATCTATCAGGGCAAGGACGTTTTTTTCTTCAATGAACATCTTAAGGATCTTAGAAGTTTGCTCAAGCGCCTGATGATGATGCCAGCCTGCCATTTCTCCGACCCCTTTAATTGAGGCATAACGATGGAAGTCACTAAGATCATCAATAGTAAAAAGTCGTAGTGTCAATCGTCTTGTCTCAAGTATAATGTGACTATCGAATTTCATAGAGATAGTTTAAATGAAAGTTATTATTATCACAATAAATAAAAAAAATATGGCTCATAGAGTCATATTAATTTATGAATGGAGCAGGTGACGGGAATCGAACCCGCGTGGTCAGCTTGGAAGGCTGAAGTTCTACCATTGAACTACACCTGCATAATGGCGGACCAGAAGGGGATCGAACCCTCGATCTTCTCCGTGACAGGGAGACATGTTAACCACTACACCACTGGTCCAGTGAAAATTATTTTATCATAAATGATAAGGATTTCAAGATAAAAGATGAGAAAAAGATGAGGATTTTGTTAAAAGTTTGAATAAAGTCAAAAACAGCAAAATATTTAACGAATTTTGCTGTTTTTTAAAAAATTAAGTGCATAATTCTCAAAAATATCGTGTTTTCGCTTATAATATAAAGGTACTAAGGAGGAAATTATGAAAATTAGATTAATCGGATTAGGAAAGATGGGCCTAAATATTGCCCTAAATATGATGGATCATGGCCACGATGTTGTGGCTTATGCACCAAGTGAAAAAACAAGAACTACGTCCCGTGGTCATGGAATTAATGTTGTTGATGATATTAAGACGCTGATGCAGAGCGAGAAAGGTGAACGGGTCATCGTTTGGCTGCTAGTGCCAAATAGTGTTGTTGATACAGTAATTGATCAAGTTGTTCCTTACCTAAGCGAACACGATATCATTATTGACGCTGGTAATTCTAGATATAATCGTTCAATTACTCGTTACCAAAAACTTAAAGAGATGAATATTGACTTTATTGATTTAGGCACTTCTGGTGGCATGAGTGGCGCTCGTAATGGGGCTTGTTTAATGGCCGGTGGTGAAGATGAAGTTATTAAACATGTTGAACAAGTATTTTTTGATGTGGCCACCAAGGATGGCTATGCTCATGTAGGACGCCCTGGCAGCGGACACTATGTCAAAATGGTCCATAATGGCATTGAGTATGGGATGATGCAGGCAATTGGTGAAGGTTTTGATTTCATGGAACAAAGTGATTTTGAACTTGATTTCCGTCAAATTGCTCATTTGTGGAACAATGGTTCAATCATTGAATCTGCCTTGATAGGAAATATTGAAGATGCATTTACTAAAGATCCAAAACTAGATGATATTAGTGGCATCATTGACGATAGTGGTGAAGGAAAATGGATGATTGAAGAAGCCCTTGATGGTAAAGTTTCAATCCCAGTCATTACCCAAGCATTATTTGCGCGTTTTAAATCAAAAGACGAACATAAATTCAGTGAAAAAGTAGTTGCTAGTATGCGAAAGGAATTTGGCGGTCATGCCACTTACAAGAAAAAGTAAGAACATAATCATTGTTATTTTTGGTGCAACCGGTGATTTAACTGCTCGTAAGCTTTTACCTGCTTTATCTAACCTTTATAGTGAAGACTATCTTCCAGAAAATAGTCGTGTCATTGCGCTTGGAAGACGAGATTTTGATAACAGTAGTTATATCGATTTTGTTAAAAACAAAAATGATAAACAAGGTAACCTTGATCTACTACAGGATTTTGTCAGCTATAAGAAAATTGATATTCTCGATGACAAAGCTTATGATGATCTACGGAAAACAGTCGATGAACTCAGTAATGAAAAAACACTACGATTATTTTATCTAGCTGTCGCGCCTGATCTTTTTATTCCTATTACTAATAGTCTTGCCACAAATCGAGTCGCGCTTAAAGCTAACGCAAATCATTTACTAGCATTTGAAAAACCTTTTGGCAAAGATTTAAATAGCGCTAAAGAAATTAACGCGCTACTTGAAAAACACTTTACTGAAAAACAAATATATCGCATTGATCATTATTTAGGTAAAGAGATGATCCAAAATATATTAACTGTTCGCTTTGCAAATCGTTTGCTTTCAACAAATTGGAACAAAGATAACATTGAAATGGTTAAAATTTACGCCAAAGAAAATGAGGGCATTCTCGATCGTGGTGCTTATTATGATGAAAACGGCGCTCTTCGCGATGTCGTCCAAAATCATCTTCTACAAATAGTGTCGCTTATCGGTGTCGAACAGCCAAAAAGTTTAAAAAGTGATGATGTCAAAAGCGAAAAAGTTAAAGTGTTGGAAAATATTTCAGTTGATTATGCCCATTCTTTGCTTGGCCAATATCAAGGTTATGGCTTAGAAAAGCACGTTAAATCAGGTTCAAACACCGAAACACTGGCGTTTATTAAACTGTTTGTTAATACTCCCCAGTTTAGCGGCGTACCCTTTTATTTGTTTGCCGGTAAAAAGCTCGATGAAAAACGGGCTTCAATCGAAATTGTTTTCAAAAAGACCGACTTACAGGACAAGCGGAAAATCAAAGGAGAACACGATAAACTTATTATTGATATTTCTCCGGAGTCTAGTGTTAGATTAGTCATCAATGGAAAAGAACCCGGATTTGAACACAAATTAAGTCAAGTCGGGCTTGAATATTGTTACTCATGTCAATTCCCGAATAACGTTAAAGAAGCCTATGAAAAGTTATTTCTTGATATGTTTAAATCAAGCAAGACATTATTTACCCGTTGGGATGAAATCGAACTTGCTTGGAAAGTAATCGACGACATCAAAGCTAATGTCAAAATGATGATTAATTATAAAGATAACGAGCAAGTAATGGAAAGAATAAGGATATTAAATCATGACAATTTATGATGTAACTATGCCAATCCACCCAAATATGCAGGTGTATAAAAATAAAGATGAAAAACGGCCCTTTTTTACTAGTGATAGCAAGATTGAAAATGGTGATGCGAGCAATGAATTGCGTTTAAGCATCAATATGCATACAGGTACTCATCTGGATATGCCCCTTCATATGCTAAAGGATGGAAAAAATAGCAACAGTCTAGTTCTTAATCGACTAATTACTCCTGTCGATGTTTATGATCTCACCCATGTATCTGGTCTAATTACTAAAAATGATTTAGTAAAACTTAATATCAAAAAGCACGCAAGTGTGCTATTTAAAACCAAAAACAGTTTCAGTGATGACTTTGATTTTAACTTTGTCGCTGTTGCCATGGATGCCGCTGATTATTTGGCATCGCTTAGTGTAAATTTGGTCGGTGTTGATGGCCTTGGAATCGAACGCGGTCAACAAGGTCATCCTACGCATAAGACACTAATGAATAATGATATATATATCGTTGAGGGACTAAGATTAAAAGATATAGCTGAAGGTGCCTACATGATGTATGCACTGCCACTCAAAACAATGGAAACAGATGCACTACTTCTAAGTGTGATCTTGACTCGTGAATAAAATGAAAAAAATTGTTGTCGCAACAAATAATTTAAATAAACTTTATGAGTATAAATCACTACTTAAAGGTAGTGAATTTGAAATTGTCTCACTTAAAGACATTGGTCTAAGTGGCGATATTCCGGAAAATGGCTCTACTTTTAGTGAAAACGCAGTTGAAAAGGCGCTTTTTGTTGCTAAGAAAACTACACTACCAATCATTGCTGATGATTCAGGACTTGTCGTCAACGCCCTGGATGGGTTTCCTGGTATTTACTCACGCCGTTTTATGGAAAATCAAAGTTATGAGATTAAAAACCAAGAAATAATTAATCGACTTCAAGAATTTAGTGATAAAAGTGCAAAATTTGTTGCTTCAATCGCACTAGTTAACTACGAAAAGTTCCCCCAAGTATTTACGGGAGAAGTTAAGGGTCTAATCGTTGAACAAGCAAAAGGCACAAATGGATTTGGTTATGATCCAATTTTCTATGTGCCTAAACTAGAAAAAACATTAGCTGAAGCTAGTGACGAAGAAAAAAACGCAGTTTCTCATCGCGCAGTCGCCTTAAAAGCATTAATTGACTTTCTTAATTCCACTCCGCAATCAGTCGATTAATAATTGGTTTGTCTGCTGGTAAAAAATCAAGTTTAGCAAGTTGGGTTCTATCAAAGAAGCCCGCTTTTTTATGGACGAAAAGTCCCGCTATTTCATTATCAGTTTTACATTTATAAGTATTCATCTTTAATATGAAAGTCTCATATTCATATTCGACATGCATAAAAAATTTTACATCAAAGACATCAAGTCCAAGTTCTTCTTTTAGTTCACGTACTAGTGCCTGTTCATCACTTTCCCCAGGTTCTAACTTTCCCCCAGGGAATTCCCATTTATTTAGCATAAATCCATCTTCACTACGCATCGCGGCAAAGATTTTATCGTTTTTATAAATAATCGCGGCAACAACATTTTTTATCTTCTTATTTTCATTCATAACAAACCTCAAGTAGATGGTAATAACTTTTAGTATTATAACACTATTTTGACAATAATACGGTCTGATAATTCGAGATTAAATTACCGAAAAACATAAATATTTAGTATTATTACTCGTAATAATGATAAAAAGTAGTATAATAATTGTGGCGTTTAATTAATTTTATGAGGAGGATAAATTATGCCAACAATTATTGATATTTATGCCCGTGAAGTAATCGATTCACGTGGTAATCCGACAATTGAAGTTGAAGTTACTTCTTCTTCCGGTGCTTTTGGTCGGGCAATTGTTCCTAGCGGAGCAAGTACAGGCGAAAGAGAAGCACTTGAATTACGTGATTTAGATAAAAAACGTTTTGGTGGTAAGGGTGTCCTTAAGGCCGTTGAAAACGTTAATGAAATTATCGCACCTGCCCTTATTGGTGAATTTGATGTTGATGAACAAGTTGCCATTGACAAGCGGCTCCTAGAATTAGATGGTACTCCATTTAAAGAAAAACTAGGTGCTAATGCACTACTTGGTGTCTCGCTTGCCTGTGCGCGGGCCGCAGCTGATTATTTTGGACTTCCCCTATATAAATATTTAGGTGGACCAAATGCAAAGAAACTACCAGTTCCAATGATGAATGTCATTAACGGTGGTGCCCATGCTGATAGCAGTGTCGATTTCCAAGAATTTATGATTATGCCAGCCGGCGCGCCAAATCTACGTGAAGCGCTACGCTGGGGTGCCGAAGTGTTCCATGAACTTAAAAAAGTTCTTAAAGGCAAAGGCCATATTACCGCAGTCGGTGATGAAGGTGGATTTGCACCAAACCTTGCTAGTAATGAAGAACCTTTAGAAGTTATTATTGAAGCAATTAAAAAGGCGGGATTTGAACCTGGTAAGGACTTTGTCCTCGCAATGGACGTAGCCGCAAGTGAGTTTTTCAATAAAAAACTAGGTGTCTATGAACTGACCAAATCAGGTCAAGGAACAAAAACCACGGAAGAAATGATCGAATGGTATGCTCAGTTAGTTGAAAAATACCCAATCGTGTCAATTGAAGATGGTCTTGCCGAAAGTGATTGGGATGGTTGGAAGAAACTTACTGATCGTTTAGGAAAGAAAATTCAATTAGTCGGTGATGATCTATTTGTTACCAACCCTGGAATTCTTAAAGAAGGTATTGATAAGGGTATTGCTAACTCTATTCTTATTAAGGTCAACCAAATTGGTACGTTAACTGAAACTCTTGATGCAATGGAAATGGCCGAAAGAGCAGGCTATACCTGTGTTGTTTCGCACCGTTCTGGTGAAACTGAAGATACAACAATTGCAGATTTAGCTGTTGCGTTAAATTCAGGTCAAATCAAGACTGGTTCAATGAGCAGGACTGATCGTATTGCTAAATACAATCAATTAATTAGAATTGAAGATGCACTTGGTGATACCGCAATCTTCCCTGGATTCGATACATTTTATAATATTAAAAAATAGTTTTATCAATTCTAAAATACGAGCCTTAAGTTAATTCTTAAGGCTTTTTTTACTCAACTGAATCTTAATTAGCATTACTCATATAATTTTTAATTGATTATATGTCAGTTATTTTTATGATTATGTTTTAAAAAATGACTATGCTTTTAATTTTAATTAAAATTGATATAAAATGTAAAAGTATAGTAAAATTTAGTTAAGGAGAATCATATGGGTGGATTGCTTGAAGGTCTAAACATTGTTGAGATAATTTTAGAAGGTTTAGGACAAATTAACTATGTTTTTGATGTAATAATTATTCTTGCCCTAATACCCGCACTAATTGGCGCTGCTCGCCGTAGCATTATTAAAACAGCTTTTAAATTTTTAACATATGGCCTTGTTTTTATGTTCGCCATTATTTATATCGATCGAATTACTGACTACGTTGGCAATAACTTCCTAACACTTATCGGCATGCAAGTCTCCCTTACTTATGATGGAAACACGGTCGCTGCCACTAGTCTATTTGAATTGTTCAACACATTATTTGAACATGACACCAGCGTTTCGCCAGAGTTTATTGATGGTTTAACTTTTACCGTTGTTAAAAATGTAACTTGGATAATTATTTATCCTCTTCTTACAACAATCTCTTATATCCTAACGACAATTTTATGGATAATTATCACACTATTTATGCCACGTGCATTACGTAAAAAAATCAAATCACTCAAACTAAAAGCACTAAACCTACCATTAGCCGCGGTATTTTCACTAATACTTGCTCTGTTAATGATTAGTCCTTATGTTAACTTAAGTAGTGCCCTCAAGGATGTCGTCGTCGAACCAGAGAGTCCAATTTCATTTATATCCGCTAGTTATAGCGGTGTCCTTGCATGGTTTACACCAGAAAAATCATTCATTCTGAAATCACTAGACGTGATAAAAATACCACAATTATTCGTCTTTTTTGATACTTTTAGTGTTACACAAGGGACAGTGGTAACAGAATATAATTTTATTGAAGAGTTACAAGGAATTATTAATCGGGTCGGTGCCATCACACCTCAGTCTTAGTTAATATATTCAATACTTTATCAAAATCAGTCGATAACGGATAATTTTTATAGTCACTTATTTTTATAAAAAAAGCCTCGCCTTCACTTGATGAAATCAAATCACCCACAAATTCATTTGTCTTAAATAAATATGCGATTTCGCATATTTTTTTATCATCGTTAGTCCAAATTATTTTTCCTAAGTACCGCGGACGCTTAATATTTAAACCTGTTTCTTCGTTGACCTCGCGAACGACGCTATCAAAAAGTGTTTCATCATGTTCAAGATGTCCGCCAGGAAATGTTAGGCCTGGCCAATCACTTTTTGTTCGGTTGATTACCAGCATCTCATCTTGTTGATTGGTAATCATACACATGTTAGTTTTTATCAATTTATAATTTTTCATAAATTTATGTTAGCAAAATATGTCCAACTATTCATTAATTATATTA
>CAYZOC010000002.1:0-53093 GCA_964480275.1 uncultured Staphylococcaceae bacterium
CTGACTTGTAGTTGAATTTCTTGACAAGTGCAGGCACGACTTCGTTTTTGTATTTTGTTTCTAAACGGTTAAGCGCTCTAGCGCTAACAACTTTTTCAGTCTTTGGGGCTTTTTCGGCCTTTGGCGCTTTTTCTGTTTTTACTGCTTTAGTAGCTTTTTCCGTTTTTGGAGCAGCACTCTTCTTTGGCGCTGTTTTCTTTACTTTTTCTTCTGCCATAAATTGTGCCCTCCTACTTGATTACTTCGCCACTTTTTTTAGCGACGCGTACTTTCTTTCCTTTGATAACTTGGAAGCCAACACGAGTTGGTTTCTTTGTTTTTGGATCAATTAATGCCACGTTAGAGACATCAATTGGTGCGTATATGTCAACAATACTTCCTTCAGGAACTTGTTGAGTTGGCTTGCGGTGTTTTTTCTTGACGTTCACGCCTTCAACCACGACTTTATTAAGACTTGGGAATGCACGTTGAACGATACCTTCTTTGCCCTTATCATGACCGCTGATGACAACGACTTTATCGCCTTTTTTAATATACATAAGCGACCTCCTATAATACTTCCGGAGCGAGTGAGACAATTTTCATTGCGCCTTCACCCTTCTCACGGAGTTCACGGGCAACTGGGCCAAAGACCCGAGTGCCAATCATTGCGCCATCATTGTTGACAATGATAACAGCGTTATCATCAAAGGCAATTTTTGAACCATCAGGGCGGAGTACGCCTTTTTTGGTCCGGACAATGATGCCTTTAACCATATCACCTTTTTTAACTTTGCCGTTTGGTGTTGCTTGCTTGACTGCAAGTAAGACAATATCACCAATCGAACTAACTTTACGATGACTACCGCCATAAAGGCGAATGACTCTTGCTAATTTTGCGCCTGAATTATCAGCCACAATCATGTTTGTTTCAACTTGAATCATATCTTAGTCCTCCTTAACTACTTCAGGAGCTGCTTCAACTGCTTCGACTGTTTCAACTGCGTCAGCGTTTGCTTCTTGGTAGTCTTCAATACTTGTTTCCGCTAAGCTTAACACTTTGACCAAACGCCAACTTTTTTTGGCACTTAATTTACGGGTTGACATGATGCTAACTTTGTCACCAACTTTAGCTACATTTTCTTCGTCATGAGCGTAGTATTTCTTACGATACTTAACGCGTTTTAAGTACTTAGCGTGTCTTTTATAAGTTTCGACTAAGACGGTGATTGTTTTGTCCATCTTGTCAGAGACGACGACGCCTTCCAAGACGGCACGTAATTTTCTTTGTTCCATATTCTTAGTCCTCCTTATTTAATACCGAGTTCACGTTCGCGTAATATTGTGAATACGCGAGCGATGTCTTTACGAACACGGGTAATCTCTTTTCCATTTTGTAATTGTCCGGTTGCTTGTTTCGCCCGTAAATGGAAGAGTTGTTCTTTAAGCAAATAAACTTGTTCGTTTAATTCGCTAATTGACATTTCACGAATTTCTTTGATTTTCATAGTCGCTCCTCCTATTCCTTATTTTCTTCGCGCGAAACGACGCGGCACTTGATTGGTAATTTGTAGGCCGCAAGTTGGAGAGCACGACGAGCGATTTCAGGGTTGACACCACCGATTTCAAACATCATTGTGTTTTTCTTAACAACTGCAACCCATTCTTCTGGGTTACCTTTACCACTACCCATCCGAACTTCGGCTGGTTTTTTGGTTTTGGCGAGGTGAGGGAATATTCTGATCCAAATTTTTCCCACCCGTTTGGTATGTCCAGCTAACACGATACGTGCGCTTTCGATTTGACGATTGGTGATATAGCTTCCTTCAAGAGCTTGAAGTCCGAATTCACCAAAGTCGACGTTGGTTCCGCCCTTAGCTAAGCCTTCATAGCTTAAACGTTGAGGACGACGGAATTTTGTTCTTTTTGGTTGTAACATCGTTATTCTCCTCTCGATTTTTTCTCAGCTAGTGGATATTCACCACGGCAGATCCATACTTTGACGCCTAAGCGACCATATGTTGTATGAGCTTCGACGTTTGCAAAGTCAATGTCGCTACGAAGTGTATGAAGAGGAATAATTCCTTCTTTATAACCTTCGCTACGAGCAATTTCAGCACCATTGAGACGGCCACTGATTAGAGTTTTACAACCCTTAGCACCAGCACGACGAACTCTTTGAATTGTTTTCTTTTGAACGGCGCGGAAGCTTGCACGATTTTCTAATTGACGTGCGATATCTTGAGCAACAAGTGTTGCATCTAAATCTGGGTTTTTGATTTCAACAACGCTTAAGCGTAGTGAACCAGATTTAACTAGTTTTTCAATTTTAGTGGTTAAGGCTTTAATGTTTTCGCCGTTTTGACCAATGACGACACCTGGACGGGCGACAAAGATGCTGACGACAACGGTATAACCACTTTCAAATGTGTTAATTCTTTCAATTTCAATTCGCGATAGTAACGCTTCCTTTAAGAGGGGCTTAAGCGTTTCACGAATTAGTAAGTCTTCTTTAAGGAAACTTGCATAGTTTTTTTCATTAGTAAACCAGCGGCTGTTCCAATTACGGTGAATACCGTATCGTAGTCCATTTGGATTAACTTTTTGTCCCATGTCTTGTCTCCTATTTTCTTTCCTTGACCTTCACGATGATCGTGGAAGTCCGTTTGATAATTCCTGCTGCGCTACCTTTAGCCCGTGGACGGTAACGTTTCATTTTGATTGAATCATTAATTTGAATTTCGCTGATGAAGAGTGTTTCTTCATCGAAACCGAAGTTGTTAACAGCGTTGGCTGCGGCACTTTCGATTGTTTTGCGAACTGGTAAGCTCGCTGCTTTATTAACGTTATAGAGAATACCAAGGGCATCTTTAACGTTTTTGCCTCTTACAAGATCCGCGACTAAGCGGGCCTTACGTGGGGTAACACCGACAGTGCGTGAGATTGCTCTAGCTTCGATTGGGGTTGGTTTTTCTGGTTTGACTTTTTCGACTTTTTCAACTTTTTTAGTTGCAGTCTTTTTTGTAACTCTTGCCATTATTTACCTACCTCCTTGAGGCTGACGCTGCTTTATCTTCAGCGGTATGCCCGGTGTGTCCTTTATAAGTTCTTGTAGGACTGAATTCGCCTAATTTGTGGCCAACCATATCTTCAGTCACATAGACTGTGATGTGTTGCTTGCCGTTATAAACAGCGAAGGTGTGTCCAACAAATGATGGGAAGATGGTGGATCTTCTGGACCATGTTTTGATAATTTCTTTTTTGCCACTTTCGTTGAGTGCATCTACTTTTTTAACTAAGTAGTCATCAGCGAATGGGCCTTTTTTCAAACTTCTTGCCATAATTCTTTATTCCTTTCTTCCTCTATTTGCTGTTACGACGTCTGACGATTAGGTCGGTCGATTTTTTCTTTGATTTACGAGTCTTAACGCCAAGGGCTTTTTTACCCCAAGGAGTTCTTGGTGCGTCTTTACCGACTGGTGTCTTACCTTCACCACCACCATGAGGGTGATCGTTAGGGTTCATAACACTACCACGAACAGTTGGACGAGTGCCTAACCAGCGTGATTTACCAGCCTTACCTAGATTAATAAGGTTATAGTCTTCGTTACCAACTTCGCCAATTGTGGCGCGGCAAGCAAGAAGAATTTTTCTTACTTCACCACTTTGTAAACGAAGAATTGCATATTTTCCTTCTTTACCAAGAATTTGGACTCCGGTACCAGCAGCACGAGCGATTTGACCACCCTTGCCTGGTTTCATTTCGACGTTATGAACAAATGTACCTTCAGGAATGACGGCAAGTGGCATTGCGTTACCAACTTGAATGTCAACTTGTGCGCCTGAGATTACCTTTGCACCAACTCCTAGTTTTTGTGGCGCGAGGATATAACGTTTTTCACCATCAGCATAGGTGAGAAGCGCGATATTTGCGTTACGGTTTGGATCATATTCGATTGCGGTGACGGTCGCTGGAATATCATCTTTATTACGTTTGAAGTCAATAATACGGTAGCGGCGTTTGTGGCCTCCACCGATGTGACGGGTAGTAATTTTACCCATGTTGTTACGACCGCCGGTTCTTTTCAAACTTACTGTTAAACTTTTTTCAGGTTCTTTTTTTGTAATGTTTTCGAAGCTGAGCGTGGTCATTGCCCGCCGTGATGGGGTCGTTGGTCTATATGTTTTAATTGCCATAATTTAGTTCTCCTTCCATCCGTGGGTCTTATTCTTTGAACAAGTCAATTGCTTGTCCTTCTTTAATCGTCACAATTGCTTTTTTGTAGCCTGGGACACTGCCGGTATATTTGGCACCGCGTCTTTTGGCCTTTGATAGTACATTAATTGTTTTAACAGCAGTAACTTCGACACCATAGATGGTTTCGATTGCATCTTTGATTGTTTCTTTACTAGCAGTTTTTTTAACTTTGAATGTAATTTTGTTTTCTTGTTGCATGAGTAGCATTGACTTTTCGGTAATAATTGGAGCAATTAATAAGTCTAATTGTTCAATTGTTGCCCGTTTTGCCGCTACTTCTTTTTTAGCTGCTTTACGCGCCATTATTCGAGTCCTCCTTCGAATAGCTTGAGCGTCGCCTTTTCAACAATGATGTGGTCAACATGAAGTAAATCATAGACTGAGACATTGTTGTGGCGAACTGGAAGCACATTACCAAGATTTCTTACGGCGAGGAGGAGCTCGTCATTATCGTCGACGATTAACATAACTTTTCCTTCTGCATTTAAATCTTTTAATAATTTGATTGCCGCTTTGGTTTTGGCTTCGATATTAATTTCTTCATCAATGACAATGAATGCTTTTTCAGCCACTTTGACCGAGAGTGCGCTTCTTAATGCTAAGGCGTGCTCTTTCTTATTCATTGAAATTGTATGGTTTTGTTTGCCGGTTGGTCCGAATGCGACTCCACCGCCAACCCAAATTGGGGAACGGCTACTACCCGCGCGTGCGCGGCCAGTACCTTTTTGTCTCCATGGCTTCTTACCGCCACCACTAACTTCGCTGCGATCTTTTGTTTTCGCGGTGTCTTGTCTACGGTTTGCAAGGTAGATGTTGACTGCGTTAAACATCGCATCTTTGTGTGCTTCGATTCCGAAGATTTCACCTGCTAATTTAACAGTGGAAACTTTTTCACCAGCTTGATTAACAACGGGGTAGCTGATTGCTTTTACTTTTTCTGCCATCTTCACTTCCTCCTTGTTATTTATTCTCCAGCACGGACAAGTAATGGCTTGACTTCACGTTTTGTGAGTTGAGCTTTGACCGCACTGCGAATTTTTACGATTGATTTTGTTGGACCAGGGATTGCGCCTTTAATAAGGATTGCATTCTTTTCTGGTAACACTTTGACAACTTGTAAGTTAAGAACTGTTGTATTGGTGTTGCCATGATGTCCTGGCATTTTCTTACCTTTCGGTGTGGTTTGAATCCGGCCTGAGCCAGCCATTGAACCAACGCCACGGTGGTAACCGGAACCATGAGCTTTAGGACCGATTTTGTGGTGGTAACGTTTGATATTACCGCTGAATCCCTTACCTTTACTCACGCCGCTGACGTCAATAACGTCACCATCTTGGAATAAGTCAACCTTAAGTTCATCACCTAATTTGACTTCACCTAATTCATCAGCTTCTAATTCGAAGAGATGGTATTTAGGGGTTGTACCAGCTTTAGCAAAGATGCCTTTTTCTGGTTTGTTGGCGCGACTTTCTTTTTTGTCTTCATAGCCAACTTGAATTGCTTCATAACCATCGGTTTCGACGGTTTTAATTTGGGTCACTACATTAGGTAATACTTCGACGACTGAAACAGCATACATTGTTCCGTCTTCAGCAAACACTTGAGTCATGCCCATTTTGCGTCCAATAATCGCTTTCATGTTTTACCTCCTATAGTTTAATGTCGATATCAACACCACTTGGAAGCTCGAAGTTTCTTAAGAACTCGACGGTCTTCTTTGTTGGGTTAGCGATATCGATTAAGCGCTTGTGTGTTCTAATCTCGAATTGTTCGCGAGCGTCCTTGTACTTGTGGACAGCACGTAGAACAGTATAGACTTGTTTTTCCGATGGGAGCGGAATGGGGCCAATTACCTTAGCGCCACTTTCGACTGCTTGAGCAACGATTTTCGCAACAGCTTCATCTAGAAGCGCGTGATCGTAACTTTGAAGCCGAACCCGGATTTTTTTCTTTCCTGCCATGAATTAATACCTCCTTACATCTACAGGCGTTATCTAGCTCAATACGAATTCCCTAATACACTTCATGACAACGCCTGTAGGTGTATCAGCAACCTCGCATTTCAACGCGGACGATAACTTCTAAAAGGATACTAATCTAAGGGTTAAAAGTCAATAGTTTTTGCTCATAAAATTTGACTTTATTATATAAGCGACAGAATGTATGCGATTTATGATAGAAAAAAACCGCAGTATTTCTAAGCGGTTACATTGATAGCTTCTATGTTAGATAAATGAGAATTTTGTCAAAAAATCGTGCAAAATCAATCAACTAGTTGTGGTTTGCCCTTAGCGATTTGATCTCTAAGAGAGTACTCACAACCACAGTAGGTTTGCTGATATAAGTTGTATTCTTGCTTCATTTGTTTGACTTCTAGTAGGCCATTATCCTTTTTGAAGTCACTATAAAAATACTTTATTTTAGGATATTTATCGGCAATTTTCTTTGCAATTTCATTAATGACTTGCGAGTTTTTTTGCCGGGAAATTGTCAGTGTCGTTGTCGCATAATCAAAACCATTTTCTTGACCAAAACGTAACACTTCCTCGATCTTTTTTTGATAGCAAATACGACAGCGGTCACCGCCCTCTTTCGCCATTGCAAGTGGTCGTAGATCCTCCATGAATTCATCGTGATCATATTTAGCAAAAATTATCTTAACATCTTGATTTTCTCTTTTGTTGAATTCACTAACAAACCACTCAATTTCATCGCGCCTAATCTTAAATTCTTTATAGGGATAGACATTAGAATTATCGTAATAAATAGTCACATCAAAAAAGCGGCACAAAAACCGTAAAGTATGGCTTGAACAAGGAGCACAACAAGCATTTAAAATTAGCGTTGGCCGTTGGTCCAAACCTTCGAATTTTTCAACTTCTTTGAGTGATAATAGGTGGTAGTTAATTTTAGCCATAAATAAACATTGCATCGCCAAAACTAAAGAAGCGATACTGCTCTCTGACCGCATGCTCATAGGCACTTATAATAAGTTCACGATTGGCTAGTGCGGACACTAACATTATAAGGGTAGATTTTGGTAAATGAAAGTTTGTTATTAAAGCATCAACGGCCTTAAATTTATATCCAGGGGTAATGAAAAGATTTGTTTTGGCACTTTCAGCCAAAAATATACCATTTTTTGTGATATTTGCCTCTAATGTTCTCGTTGATGTTGTGCCAACTGCGATAATCCGGCGGTTTTGACTTTTTGCCTTGTTTAAAATGTTTGCAGCATCTTCCCCAACTTGATAGTATTCAAAATGCATTTTATGATCGTTTGTGTCAGCAACAGAAACAGGCCTAAAAGTTCCAAGTCCAACGTGAAGAGTAATATCAACAATCTCAATGCCTTTAGCCTTTATTTTTTCTAAAAGTTCGCGTGTGAAGTGAAAACCTGCAGTAGGCGCTGCGGCACTGCCATCAATTTTTGCATAAACAGTTTGATATTTACTGTATTGCTTTGCGTCATCTTTAATATATGGTGGAAGCGGAGCGTGCCCGATCTTTTCTAGAATTTCGATAAAAATTCCCTGATAGAAAAATTCTAGATGATGAATACCTTCTTGATATTTTTCGACACACACTGCACTTAACTCTTCATTAAAGTTTATCTTTGTGCCAACACGTATTGCCTTAGCGTTTCCAATTAAACACTCCCACTTGTTTTGACCCATTTCTTTTAACAACAAAACTTCAATTCGAGCACCAGTAACATCTTTTGTGCCATAGAGTCTAGCCGGAATTACCTTCGTGTTATTACGAACAAGAACATCTCCACTTTTCAAATAGTCTAAGATATCAAAAAAGTGTTTATCTTCAAATTTATTTTCCTTTTTGTCGACAACAAGGAGGCGCGAATGATCGCGCTTATCTTCAGGGTGTTGAGCAATTAGCTGAAGCGGTAGTTGATAGTCAAATAAATTAATATCCATTTTTAAAATCCTTTAGCGTCGCCAAACTTTTCAATGATCTCTTTTTTGTAATCACTAAAACGATCAGCTTTAATTGCTTGGCGGGCACCTTCAACCATCTTAATCAAAAACCGTAGGTTATGAATCGAAAGTAATCTTTGCCCTAGTGACTCTCCACTTGTGTATAAATGACGTAAATAAGCTCGTGTATAATTTTTACAAGTATAGCAGTCACATTCATCATCAAGCGGCCGGAAGTCATCTTTATATTCGGCTTTGCGAATATTAATTCTCCCCTTCGAGGTCATCAAGGCACCATGGCGCGCAATTCTAGTTGGAAGCACACAATCAAACATGTCCATACCCCGCTCAATTCCTTCAAGAATATAATCAATTGATCCGACCCCCATCAAATAACGGGGTTTGTCACTTGGTAGATAAGGAACCGCATAATCAATCATTTTCAAACAAACATCTTTAGGTTCACCAATACTAGTTCCCCCAATTGCATAGCCATCAAAACCAATTTCCACAAGCTTTTGTGCCGAATACTTGCGGAGCTCACTAAACTCTCCACCTTGAACAATACCAAATAAGGCTTGTTCACTTCTATGCGCAACTTTACCTCGTTCAGCCCAGCGTAATGTGCGATTAACACTATCAAGCATATATTCATAAGTGGCGGGATAATGCACACATTCGTCAAAACTCATGATAATATCAGCACCAATTTTTTCTTGAATTTCAATTGCCCGTTCAGGTGAAAAAAAGAGTTTATCACCATTTAAATGACTTTTAAAATGCACGCCTTCTTCTGTTATTTTTCGATTAGCCGCGAGTGAAAAAACTTGAAAACCACCTGAATCAGTTAGCATTGGTCTATCGTAGTTCATAAATTTATGGACACCACCCGCCTTAGCGATAATGTCTTCACCTGGCCGCAGTGATAAGTGATATGTGTTGGCCAAAATAACACCTGATCCAATTGCCTTGATTTCTTCAACACTTAATGTTTTGACCGTCGCAAGTGTTCCAACTGGCATAAACATTGGTAGTTCAACATCACCATGGGGCGTATGAAGTATTCCATAGCGAGCTCCACTTTGTTTACATATGTGTTTTATTTCTAAATAAAAGTTCTTTTTCATATCTTGTATCATATCATTTAGCGACCCTTTGTGATAATAATCTCATTAAAAAATCGGTTTTTTCGTAAAATCGTAAAGATAAAATATCCAATTAGCATTACGACAAGTTCACCTAGACCCACTGTGAGGGCGGAGAGCCAAAATGGAAGTCCATGAATAAAATATAGTTCGGCCCCAATGATAAAAGCGTTAGCGAGTGTTGCATAAATAATTGCCGGCCACATTTTTGGCGTGATTGAAATTAAACTAACAACAATGACCGTTGCTAGTGTGCCAAAGATCATGTCCCAGGGTAGAAGTGGGGAAAAAGCATTGGCAATTAGTGTTCCTAAGATGATTCCTAGTGAAAAATCTTTACGGAAAAAAACAAGAAACAAGAGTATTTCCGCTATCCGAAATTGAATGTCGCCATAACTCATGAAACTTAATAATATTGTTAGGGCGGCATAAAGAGCAGCCACGAGAGCATTGTCAGTAATTCTTCTAATTTTAATTTTTTGCATAAAAAAACTCCTTGTTTTTTATTACTGGTGGTTTAGCAAGGACAACACCAGATAGACTTATTATAAAAGAGTAGCGATTATTTACAACCTCAAATGTTACTTAGGGCGCAACTTGATAAATAGCAAAGGTTAATTTTACTCCACGTTCACTTGTTATTTCGCTTTTTGAAATCACTCGCAGCTCTTTTTCAAAATATTCATGAGGAAAATAAGTATCGCCTTCATATTCAGCATCAACATGTGTGATATATAGTTTGCTCACATAGGGGAGTGCTTCTCGATAAATTTCCGCGCCACCAATGATAAATATTTCTTGTTCATCAGCAATGTTTTTTAAATATTCACCCAAATTATTAACAATAAGCGCGCCTTCAATATTTAAATTTTGCCGACTAACAATGATGTTTTGGCGGTGCGGCAAAAGTCGGCCAATTGACTGATATGTTTTTCGACCCATAACAATCGTCTTACCTATAGTCGTGTCGCGAAAATATTTGAGGTCTTCCGGAATATACCAGGGCAAACCATTACTATCACCAATAAGTCTATTTTTATCAATTGCCACAATAAGACTAATCATTAGCGTTTTTCAATTTCTTCTTTCAAAATTTTACTTGCAAGCGCAGGATTGATTTTACCCTGTGATTTTTTCATCAATAATCCAACAAGAAAACCAAAGGCACGATCTTTACCATTCTTATAATCATCAATTACGTTAGGGTTTTCATCCAGCACCGTGTTGACAAGTACTAAAATCGCTCCCTCGTCACTAATTTGGACCATGTTCATCTTTTTGGCAACTGATGCTGGATCTTGATCTTTTTCAAATAAAACATCAAGTATTGTCCGGGCTTGTTTGTTGGAAATCTTGCCTTCATCAATCATATTCACAAGTTTAGCAAAGTTAATTGGGCTAATGCTTAAGTCGTTAATTGTTTGATTGTTTTTATTTAAAAACGCAGCAATTTCGCCATTAATCATATTGGCGGCAATTTTATAACTATTTGTTGTCTTGACTACTTCATCGTAAAACTGTGCGACATCTTTATTTGCTAAAAGGATATCAATATCAAATTCACTAAGGGCAAAATCCTTTGCATATCGATTTCTTTTTGTGGTCGGAAGTTCTGGGCAGTTATTAATCACTTCATCAATAAAATTACGGCCGATATGGACAGGAACGAGATTTGCTTCAGGATAATATTTATAATCAACAGCGCTTGATTTAACACGCATGCCAATTGTTGTCTTTTTATCATCATCGTATCTTCGCGTTTCTTGGATGACTTTTTCGCCACTAGCTAACACTTGTTTTTGTCGTTCAATTTCAATATCAATAACTTTTTCAACATTAGAAATTGAATTAAGGTTTTTTACTTCTACTTTTGTACCAAAAGCTTCTGTTCCAACGGGGCGTATAGAAATATTTACATCACATCTAAGTGATCCTTCTTCCATTTTCCCATCACTCACATCAGTAAAGGTGACAATCTCACGAATAATCTCGACATATTTTGCCGCCTCTTTACCCGAGCGAATATCTGGCTCAGTAACAATTTCCACTAATGGAATACCAGCCCGATTGTAATCGATTAGGGTATAATCGACCATATGTAATTGCTTGGCCGTATCTTCTTCCATATGTAAACGATTTATTCTGATTCTTTTTTCTTGGCCATCAACTAGAAGGTCAAGATATCCATTTCTACCAATTGGTCGCTTGTCTTGCGTGATTTGATAACCCTTAGGCAGATCACTATAAAAGTAGTTTTTGCGATCGAAATGTAGTGTCTCGTCTATTTGCATATTGAGAGCATGGCAAACTCTTATGGCGTTAATAACCGCTTGTTTATTGATTGTGGGTAGTGTCCCAGGATGAGCAAGATCAATATAGGAAACCATCGTATTAGGAGCGGCGTTATAGTCAATTGGGGCGGGTGAAAACATTTTACTTTTGGTTTTGGTTTCAACGTGAATTTCTAATCCAATTACTGCTTCGTATTCCATTATTTTTGCCCTCCAACTTGTAAATTTTTCAAGCCTGTAATATCTTCTAAGACCTGAGCAACTCCAAATAGGTCTAATTCACTAAATGGCCGACCTGTAAGATTAACACCGATTGGCATCCCTCCATCAAGACAAACTGGAAGTGTAATACTTGGAAGTCCCGCAAGATTGCCAATAACTAAATGGTTGTCCTCAACGAGGTGAGCAATATTCAAATTATCGCTTTTGGTATCAAACTTTGGCGCAATACTTGGCGAAGATGGTAAATAGATGAAGTCATAATCATCTAGGACCTTATTAACTGCTTCAACAATTAATCTACGAGCTTTTTGTGCTCTTCTAAAGAGTAGTTCTTGGTTTTCTTGCTTGAGTGAATAACTTCCGATGATGAATCGACGTTTGATCAAAGCGCTAAAGCCCTTAGTTCTAGTGTTCTTAATTACATCAATATAAGTTTTACCCTCTTTCCGCGCTCCAAACTTAACACCATCAAGATTGGCGTTATTTGAGGTTGATTCTGCACAGCTTAAAACAAAATATGTGGAAAATAGTGCGTTTAATAATTCTTCTTTAATTTCAGCATACTCGACAATCGCTCCTCTTTTACGTAACTCTTCAATTGTATAGTCATAACGAGTTTGAAGACGTGGATTAGATATCTTGTTAGAAATTCCTTTAATTAAAGCAATTTTAACACCCTTAACACTAGCGTTATATTGTGTATATTCTTCGACCGCTTTTGGCGAAGATGTAAAGTCTTTTTTGTCATGACCAGCAAGTGTTTCTAATAGAAGCGCACTATCAAAGACACTACGAGTGAAATATCCAACTGCATCTAAACTTGGCGTAAATGGTGCTAATCCAAAACGTGAAATTCTTCCCCACGTTGGTTTAAAGCCAACAAGACCAGCATAACTTGCTGGTTTACGGACGGAGTCCCCAGTATCGCTACCCAGAGCAAATGGAACTAAGCCACAAGCGACAACACTAGCGCTACCAGCACTAGAACCGCCGACCATGTGATGCTTGCTCTTGTCATAAGGGTTATAAGTTCTACCCAAGTGCCCAGTCATGCCCGAGCCCCCCATTGCTAGTTCATCAAGCGTAGTTTTTCCTATTGGAATCGCGTTTTTACGATTAAGCCTTTCAATAACTTCAGCATTGTATAGAGGGATATATCCTTTTAAGATGTTACTACTTGCAGTAGTTTCTACACCCATTGTCGAAAGATTATCTTTAATCATGTAGGGAATACCCCAAAGTAAGTTATCTTTTTCGACCGGCTTTTTACTTAATTCAAGCGCAAAAGCACGGGCACTTTCATACATTTTGGCTTCGAGGGCATTATTGTCATCACTTTCAATCTTAGTGATTGCTTGTTCGACTACTTCGATAGGATTAGTCGCTCCACTTACATATAGATCATGAAGCTCTTTAATTGTTAATGTTAAATAGTCCATACTAATTGACCACCTTTGGTAATCTAATTTGGCCCGCGAAAGTATCGGGAGCATTTGCCAAAACTTCTTCACGTGTTAATGGTGCCTCGGGCTCATCTTCACGAAGTAAATTATTTGTAACTTCAAAGGGATAAATCATTGGTTCGACACTATCGACATCGGGAATCTTTTCTAATAGTGACATTTGCGCAATCAATTCATCAAATTCTTGTAAAAGCGTAGAATATTCTTCGTCTGCCATATCAAAAAGTAAGTCATTTGCTAGTTCTTTTAATTTGTTTTTATCAACTTTTATCATATTTAATCCTCTTCCCCGTTTTGATCTATGAGAGTAATGAAGCTTTGTTCATCAAGCGTTTTAACTCCAAGCGTTTCCGCTTTTTTAAGTTTAGAGCCTGCTTCACTACCATAAATAACATAGTCTGTTTTCTTTGAAACACTTCCACTGACCCGTGCTCCAAGATTTTCTAACAACTCACTAGCCTCATCTCTTGTATATTTTTCTAGTGTTCCTGTTAGCACTACCGTCTTATCTTTGAAGATAGAATCTGCTACTTCTTTGTGTCCAAGATACTCAAAGTTTACACCTAAGCCTTTAAGTTTATCAATCACTTTTAAGTTGTTCTCATCCTGGAAAAACTCGATGATTGAATTTGCGGCAACAGGACCAATATCTCTAATCGCGGTTAACTCATCACTATTTGCATCGATAAGAGCATCAATATTTTGATATTTTTTAGCTAATATTTTTGCGGTTTTAACACCAACTTCCTTGATACCTAGACCAAATAAAACTTTTTCTAGTGACTTGGTTTTTGAATTTTCAGCAGCTTCAAGTAAGTTAGCAATTGATTTATGTGAAAAACCTTCAATTTCCATTAACTCAGTCTTATAGCGCTCAAGTTGATAAATGTCGGAAATACTTGTTAACATTTTTTCATTAAATAACAATTCAATAATCTTTTCACCTAAGCCCTCAATATCCATGGCATCACGACCGACAAAATGAATAAGTTTTTCAACACTTCGAGCTGGACAATCCGCATTCACGCAAAAATGTAGTGGTTCTTTATACTGAAGCTTTTCGCCACATACTGGGCAATTTTCTATCATCACGAACGGCTTTTCACTTCCATCGCGCCGCTCTTTAATCGCGTTAACAACTTCAGGAATTACGTCTCCTGCTTTTCTAAGTGTGACATAATCACCTATCATTAAGTTACGTTCGACAATAAAATTTTCGTTATGAAGTGTAGCCCTCTGGACTAGTGATCCGGCAACACGAACAGGGGAAAGCACCGCATTAGGTGTAATTTTTCCCGTCCTTCCAACTGTAAAAATTATATCTTGTAACTTTGTAATTGCTAATTCTGGTGGAAATTTATAGGCAATCGCCCACTTAGGTGTCTTTGCCGTCTGGCCGATACGAGTATAGCTACTCATATCATCTACTTTGATGACAATTCCATCAATATCATAATCAAGACTAGCTCTTTTAAGTGTAAACTCATCAATATATTTGAGAACTTCCTCAATTCCTAAACATTTTCTAACGTAGGGATTAATTCTAAATCCCTTACTTTTAAGTGTTTCTAAGGCTTGATAGTGGCTTGTTATATTGAAATCACCAGCGTTAACAAAGTAGTACCAATAAGCATCAAGTTTTCGACTTGCGGCAATTTTGCTATCAAGATTACGAATTGAACCTGCCGCAGCATTTCTTGCATTAGCAAATAAGGCTTCACCCTTTTCTTCGCGAATTACATTCAGATCTATCAGCGTTTTTCTTGGCATATATACTTCGCCACGCACCTCAAAATTTCCATCAATCTTGACAGAGGTTGGGATTGATTTAATTGTCAAAACATTACTTGTAACATCTTCACCAACAACACCATCACCTCGTGTTGCCGCATAATTAAGCGTTCCATTAACATAATCTAGCGACATTGCTAGTCCATCGATTTTTAGCTCAGCGACATATTCGACTTTTTCGACTTTTAACGCCTCTTTTATCTTGCGGTCGAAATCTTCAAGATCGTCACTATTAAACGCATTAGCCAGCGAAAGCATTTGTCGTTTGTGCTCAACTTCTTTAAAATCTTGCAGAACTTGACCACCAACACGCTTAGATGGTGAATGGGGGTCGTCAAACTGAGGATATTTGGTTTCTAGCATGACTAGTTCATTAATTAAGCGATCATATTCGGCATCATTAACACTAGGTTTATCAAGAACATAATATTCATAATTGAGTTGATTTAGTATTTGTCGAAGTTCAATAATTCGTTGGTGACTCATGAAAAATCCTCCACGTTAATCTTAGTTAAACCTTGAAAACTAGCGGAAATCCGTTTAATACCCACACTAGCAAAACGGATATCAATACTTCCAGAAAGATTTTGAACCGAGACTACATGTCCATCACCATAATGAGAATGGCGTAAGGCATCGCCGACTTTCCAATCGACACTTGTTTTATCATCATAGCTAACATCTGGTACATAGCCACTGTTGTTTGTTGTTCGCGTTGATGTGAAAATTCTCTTTTCGGGTGCAGATGATTGATAACGTTTTATTTTTGGTTTAAAACCCGCTTCTTCAAGAAATATTGAAGGCTGACTTTCTGCACGTAAAATCGGACTATATCCTAAATTATAAGTAATAAAAAGTCGCTTTTTAGCACGAGTAAAAGCCACATAACAAAGCCTTCTTTCCTCTTCTAAGGAATTATTGCCCCCCTCATCAACTGCTCTTTGGTTGGGGAAAACTCCTTGATTTAAGCCCGCAACAAAAACGTAGTCATATTCAAGTCCTTTTGCCATGTGCACTGTCATTAGGGTGATTTTTTCTTGATCAACTACTTCATCTTGTGCACTCATCAACGCTGTGTTTTCTAAATAATCAGTAAAATTTGCGCTCGGATTTTTTGCAACATAATCCTCAATGTCTTCAAAAAGAGTTTGAACGTTATCAAGAATTTCTTCACGCTTATCTTCATCTTTTTCTTTGTTGAAAAACTCTATCAAGCCCGTTGATGTGATATATTCTTGTAAAATTCCACTTAATTCACGTCTGCCCTCTTGAATATAATTACGTGCTAGTTCGACATTAGTTAAAAGTTGATCAAGTAAATCTTTTGAACGTTTTGAAAGCGGTGGCTCTTCACCAGACCTTACTGCTTCAATCAAAGAATAATCATTTTTTTGCGCATATGTTTTTAAGGCTTCAAGCGCGGTTGATAATCCTCGCCGTGGTGTGTTGGCAATTCTAGCAAAAGAAATATCATCTTTGTCGCTCATGAGTAGGCGAAAATAAGCTAACACATCCTTAATTTCCTTGCGTTGGAAAAATTTAAATCCCCCAAAAATTTGATAAGGAATTTGTTGACGCATAAACTCTTTTTCAAAATTTAGTGATAAATAGTTAGCGCGAATCAAAATAACAACTTGACGAAAAGAAAACTCACGACTAGCTGCCTTAAGTGACTGAATTTTTCTTACAATCCATCCGGCTTCACTTGGACTATCGTTAGCGCCATGGAGTTCAACTTCTTCGCCAAGACCATTATTTGTAAATAAGTCTTTTTTTATACGCTTATGATTATTCAAAATAAGTTTATTGGCGGCATCAAGGATTGTTTGTGTCGAGCGATAATTCTCATTGAGAATGATGGTTGTGACTGGAAATTTTTTATCGAGCCCCAGCATAATCTCATCGTTTGCTCCTCGCCATGTGTATATCGTCTGATCGGGATCACCAACAACATAAAGACTGGAATTTTTAGCCAATAAGCGTGTGATAAGTTTATATTGAATATCGTTTGTATCTTGAAATTCATCAACAAGAATATGATCATAGCGGCTTTGCCATTTTGTTCTAATTTTGCTTGATTCATCAAGAATTTTCAGTGTTTTATTCATTAAATCATCGAAATCTAGAGCATTCATTGCTACTTTGCGCGCTTCATATGTCTTCCAAATTTCTAACATTTCTTTTTCGTTTTGATAGCGTTCAAACTTAATATTGATATCACTTGGTGAAAGGCCAATTGATTTATGATAGTTTAAATAGCCAATCGCCGCTTTGATAATTTCATCACGTTTTTGATGACCTCTACTTACGGCCACATCTTTAATCAGCCTTTTTTGATCGTCTTCATCGTAAATCATAAAACTACTTGTGTAGCCTTGGAAAAAGGTTATTTCTTCCCGAAGAAAGCGCGCACAAAAAGCATGAAATGTTGATAGACGAATCATACGTGGATTGACAAAAGGCAGCATCTTTACAACTCGCTCGCGCATCTCATTGGCCGCTTTGTTGGTAAAGGTAATTCCTAAAATTCGTTCCGAGGGAACACCAATATTTTCAATAAGATGGACAATGCGGTAGGTTAAAACCCGTGTCTTTCCACTACCAGCCCCGGCAATAATTCTTAAATATTGGGCGTCACTAGTCACTGCTTCATACTGTTTTTTATTTAATTCATTTACTAAATTCATATCTTACCTGGATGCATTTTATTATATCATAATAAAGCTTGGTAAGACTTGATAAAGTCTAGGATATTGATAAAAGAAAGCTCGTTATTTTACTTTGGCCACTGAGGCTAAATAAAATATTGTTGTTATAGATAAATCTAAGCGTTGGCGTGGCATTAAAACAAGCAAAATTTACCTCTTGTTCAGCACTTGCACAGGGCATATTTGTCTCGGAAACATTTATAAAATATATATCGGTGGCGACTGCAAATTTTAGCATCATCGTTTTAATGTTTTGACAGTATCCACAGACTGGCGAATAGTAGTATAAATAATAACTTTCTTTAGTGATCGCGTTTATATTTTCAATACTAAGATGCTTAAAATCTTGATAGTCTAAGACCTCACCTTCTTGTGGTAGTTTCGTACATGAAATTAGGGTTAGAGTGATTAGGAGTACTTTATATTTGTTCATATATATAAATAGGAGATTATTATCCTAATGTTTACTAGTGGTGTGATAAAATACACTTATGAAATTGGCTTCTAGAAGTCTAACTCACCAAATGACTTACATCGCAATTATGAGTGCAATTACGATTGTTTTAAGCGTGTTAACCAATTTTTTTCCTCTTACTAGTATCCTCTTAATTCTTTTTCTTCCCTTTGTTGCTAGTCTTGTCGCCATTATTTGCGATTTAAAATTATTTCCAATATACTTAGTTTCCTCGATATTGCTATCGGCTATCGTCGACATGGCCAACTTCTTTCATATCATTTTTTATTTACTACCCGCGCTTGTGTCTGGCTTCGTAATTGGAGTATTGTATCGAGGAAAAGTAAATGGTATTTATATCCTTCTACTAGTTTCTTTAGTAAATTTACTTAGCAATTATGCGATTATTCCAGTTTTAGATGCCTTATATGAAATTGATTTTATCAATTACTCTCTTGGACTTTTTGGTTTTAAAAATCATCCCCACGCCAGTGCAATATTTATGATGTTCTTATACGTCGTTGGTATTATACAGGCGACAATAACATATATTATTGTTAGTGAAGAAATCTACATTATCAAAGGCAAAATTGTTGAAGACTATGATCAAAATAGTGTGTACATTATGGCGATTTTATCTATTTCGACCCTTGTGTTTGGCCTTTTCCATCTTGGGCTTGCACTAGTATCGTTAGGTTCACTATTTTTCTTAAGCGTTTACCAGTTTATTTTCTTTTATCAAGAAGACAAAAAACTCTTTTATACGACTCTTGTTCTTGTCGGAGTTTCAACGATCATTTCGTTTGTTCTTGCGGAATTACACCGGCTCGAATATCTTCCAATCTACTTAATACTTCCAGTATTAATTGTTGTCATCACAAGGTTTTTATGGGAATATATACTTAAACAAAGGAAACAATAATGGGAAAATTTTTTAAGAAAGTCGGCACCGGCCTCGTTGTTCTACTTCTACTTCCATTTATGGTCGTGTTTTTCGCATTATTTATTGTTTATTCGATTCTTAAATTTATTGTTTTATGGTTTATCGCTATTAGTAAGTTTTTTATTGGCGAACGAATTACTGATCCCCTCGAGATCGATCGGAAGGCTGCTGGTTTGTTTGAAAAAGAACAAGAGGCGAAAAAAAATAGTGGCCAAAAAGATGAAAATGGCAAATTCGCCGGTGCAACAATAAATATTTATACCAACCAAAATGTTGATCAACCAACAAAAGAGGTAATCAGCCACTTTAATCAACCAGTAACATTAAAAGCTCAAGACTTTATTGAGGTCGCAACTAGTGATCCTAACTTGATTACAACAAATGAAAGTTTGGACAAGGAGGAAAATGGTAATGATTAATTTCCTTGTCAAATTATCTGAGACTGACAAACGTCTTGTTATTGCGATATTTTTACTTGCTATTCTTCTACTTTTAATCGTTGGTTTAATTTATGATTCGATTAAAGCATTAATGGATCGTCAAGGCAAAAAGATTGATGCACTAATGAATCTTCCCGTCGCTGCTGGCCTAATCATGAGTAAAAAACAATTTAGAAAAGTCGCTAGTTACAAAAATGATGTTCAATTTTATAAAACATTCAGTCGTATTTTTCTCCTTGCCTTATTTACTGCTGTCATTCATGTTATCTATTTCCTGGTGATGGAATTTGCCTTTGAATTAGAAAGTAATATTTGGGATACAAATACAGGTATTGCGACACTATTTTATACTTTTGACTGGGCCAACATTCCCAAATCTACCTTTTTTGGCCTTGAGATTGCAAGTGATTGGCCCGCAATTGTTAATCGCCCCCACTTCTCACTTCAAGCTCTTGGTAGTTATGTAATTGCTCCCTTATATATTGTTTGTATATTTGGTGGTTTTATGACAATACTCTCCTATCTATCACGAACAATTAGAGTACATACTCTTGCAAAATTACTATTCTCCGCTGATTTGAGTGGAAAAAGAATTCATGATTTAAGTGCGTTAGGAAAAACAAAAAACGACTCCGGAATTAATACTCCCGCAGACGTTTTACCAGTCGATGTTAAATAAGACTTTTATGTTCCAGCTTGATTGAGTAAATCAAAAATAAGAAAACCCACCTCAACCGCGATTAAGATTGATAAGAGCACGATAATTATAATCAAAACACCCTTCTTACGATTGTAGGCAAGGTGTTTTTTTTGCTCTTCCGTGAGTGAAGGTCGCATTTTTTTGGCCATTTTTAGTATTTTAAGCTCCCTGTTGTTCTTGCGTAAGGTTGGACATCACGAATGTTTTGCATTCCTGTCACATACATTATAAGTCGATCAAAACCAATCCCAAAACCAGCGTGTTTACAGCCTCCATACCGTCGAAGGTCTAGATACCAAGCAAGTTCGTGATCGTTGCCAATGTCTTTCATTTTGGCTTCTAAAAGATCAAGTCGCTCTTCTCTTTGACTGCCACCAACAAGTTCACCTACACCTGGCACTAAAAGATCACAGGCAGCGACTGTTTTATTGTCGTCATTTAAGCGCATATAGAAAGCCTTGATTTCTTTTGGATAATCAGTAATGAAAACAGGTCCGTTAATATGCTTTTCTGATAAGAAACGTTCGTGTTCAGTTTGGAGGTCCATTCCCCATTCAATTTTTGAATTATCAAACTTAACACCATCTTTGACGGCTTGCTTGAGAATTTCAATTGCTTTTGTATAACTCAGTCGTTCAAAATCTTTAGCAAGTAGATTAACAAGACGGTCATTGAGACCCTTATCAATAAACTTATTAAAAAATTGAATTTCATCTGAACAGTTTTCAAGCACATGATTGACACAGTATTTAACACAGGCTTCAATGCATTCCATATTGTCATCTAAATCCGCGAAGGCTAGTTCTGGTTCAATCATCCAAAATTCAGCAGCGTGACGAGCGGTATAACTTTTTTCGGCCCGGAAAGTTGGGCCAAAAGTATAGACATCACGAAAGGCAAGGGCAAATGCTTCGACATGCAACTGCCCGCTGACGGTAAGTGAAGCAGGGGCACCAAAGAAGTCGTTTGGGTCATTGTCATCAGTTACAACTTTAAAAACACTGCCAGCTCCTTCAGCATCATTTCCGGTAATAATTGGCGTATGTACATAAACAAAGTTGTTATCATGGAAAAATTTATGGATTGCAAAAGATAACTCACTTCTTAGTCGATATAGTGCGGAAAAAGTGTTGGTTCGCGGACGAAGGTGCGATATATCGCGAAGAAATTCAAAACTATGACGTTTCTTTTGTAGTGGATATGTTTCATCTGCTAGACCAAGCAACTCAACTGTATCAATATGAACTTCAAAAGGTTGTTTGTTGTCTGGGGTCAAAACAATATAACCTTCGATTTCAAGAGCGGTTCCTGTGTTAAAGTGAGTGATTTCCTGAAAATTATCAAGATTATTTTTATCATAAACTAACTGTAAATTAGCGTACTTACTTCCATCATTAAATTCAATAAATCCAATTGATCCATTGTCCCGATTAGTTTTGACCCACCCGGTTAAATTAACAATTTGTCCCTCGTATAGTTGTTCACTAGCGAAGGATTCAATGATATCTTTTATTGTGTCCATATATATTTCCTCATCGTTTCTATTATATGTCAAAAGTAATTATTCTTAAAACTTGTCAAAATCTTCAATCATCCAGTTGGGATCCACTGAAACTGAAAGGGGGGCAAAAATCTTTTTATCGTATAGATATTCACCTAGTTTAGCAATCATAGCAGCCTGATCAGTGCAACACCACATTGGCGGAATTGTCACTTCGATTCCCATTTGACTTATTGCCTTGAGGATGTTTTTTCTTAGGTAAGAATTTGCACTGACACCACCAGCCACAACAACCTGAGCGACACTAAAATCTTTAGCGGCTTTAATCGACTTAGCAATAATAACATCCATTGCCGTTTCTTGGAATGATGTACAAAGATTAGCGACATTTAATTCTTCACCTCTTTGTCTTGTGTTATTAACTAAGTTAATAATATTTGTTTTCAAGCCAGAAAATGAGAAATCATAACCCTCGTTAACTAGTGGACTTGGTAATTTATAGGTATGAACTCCAGTTTGAGCAAGCCGATCAACAGGGATACCTCCGGGATAGCCTAGACCTAAAACACGGGCAACCTTGTCGTAACACTCGCCAATGGCGTCATCTTTGGTATCACCAATAATTTTAAAATTTAAGTGTCGTTCCATTAATACTAATTGTGTATTGCCACCACTAACTATCACCGCTAGAAGGGGGAATTTAAGCGGACTAACAAACTCATTAGCATAAATGTGCGCAGCGAGATGATGAACAGGAATAAGTGGTTTATTTAGTACAAGGGATAGGGTCTTGGCAGCTTGCATACCTACATGAAGTGCACCAATTAAACCAGGTCCTCGCGTGACTGCAATCGCATCAATCTCGTCGGCACTAATGTTTGCCTTCTCTAGTGCCTCTTTTAATACAATCAAAATATTTTCAGTGTGTAAGCGGGAGGCGATTTCCGGCATGACGCCACCATATTTTTGGTGAACATCAATTTGTGTTGAAACAACATTACACAAAAGCAGACCATCACGAGTTATCGCAATTCCTGTTTCATCACAACTAGATTCAATTGCTAAGATTGTTTTGTTCATATTCTTTCATCACTTTCATCATGTAAAATGCGTCATCGCCATTTGTGTAGTATTTTTTCTTTGTTAGAAGGATATCAAACCCATATGATAAATAAAAATTAATTGCCCGTTCATTTTGTGTTCGTACTTCAAGCGTTACAACTTTTACTTCATCGACACCATTAATTCTAGCTAAAGTGTCTTCAATGAGTAGTCGTCCAAGCTTATTACCTTGTAATTCTTTTTTTATGGCAATTTGATTGATTGTTGCACTATCAAATGTCACCCAAAAGTCACAATAACCAATAACGACATCAGCATAAGTTAAGACCATTATTGTTGCGAATTCATTTTCATTTAATTCATAAAGAAAGTTTTGCTCGCTCCAGGCTTCTGTGAAGTTCTCTTTATTGATTATCATAACCGAAGCAAGGTCTTCAATTGCCATCGGCCGAACTAATAGCCGTTTTTCTTTTGTTTCCATCTTAGTCCTTTAGATAGACTGGCTTTAATGCAAGCAAGTCTCCAACAATATGATCTTCTTTGATGGCCTCAATCATGTTAATAAAGCGGTTTGTGTTGATCGATTTTATATTCAAGTAACTCGTATCGCCAGCAATGACAAATTCTTGATGCTCAGCTATATATGAGTCGACTTCATCGTTTGTCATTATTGTGTCTTTTATCAAGATGTTTTCACCATGATAAACACCAATATAAGATCTATTACTACGAGCATTAATAAGACAAATAGTGGGATTAGTAGTGTGTTTTAAAACGTAAAGTGATGATACTTTATACACTTTTATATCAAGTAAAAATCCCATAATTTTGGCAATCGTGACCGCGATACGGACTCCCGTATATGAACCAGGCCCAATAGCAACTACAATCGCTTTTAAATCATCGATCGATAGATTATTCGCTTCGAGCGCTTTCTTTATTTCTGGGACCATTAGTTCACTTTGCTGTTGCCAAGCTTCATATTCAATTGCTGCTAGAACTTTGCCATCTTTACTAATGCCCACTGATAGATTTTTATTAGAACTATCGAGCAATAGTGCAATCATTTAAACTCCCCCCTAATCTTTTCAATAATATTTTGATAGTGAGCAGTCGTGGCAGATAGGCTTATTTCACGCTTATCATCGCCTCGGTGGATTAGACTAATCATCAGTACATCCATGGGAATATATTCAGCAATATATTGTGGCCATTCAATCACAGCAATACCTTCAGCACCAATGAACTCTTCTAGACCGATGTCTTTATTAGCATCTTCAAGTCGATAGGCATCAATATGAAAAAGTGGTTTTGTTGCTTTAAAATATGTTTTCATGATGTTAAAGGTCGGACTAATAACCCTGTCCTCAACTTTTAATCCCTTGGCAATTCCTTGGGTCAGGGTGGTTTTGCCAGCCCCTAAATCGCCGGTCAGCGTAACAATGTCGCCAAGATTAAAAAGATCAGCTAGGCGTTGACCTAGTTGAAATGTGATATCTTTGCTTTGACTAATAAATGTATATTTCATTTTTATTTTCTAATACTCTCTTCTAAAAATGTTTGATAGTAACGCAAAACTTCTTCTTCATCGAAAGGGAATCTTGTTGTTGCCATCTGCGCCTGTGTTCGCTCAGCCTGATCGAAAATAACTTCTACTAAATCTTGATTGTACTCAAGTGTCGATATATGTCGTTTAAATTCATTGCGATCGAGCAGTTTTAGTGTTCCATTAGGAAGTCTTTTAACATCTAAATCATAATCAATATATTTCGCAATTTCTCCATCCACTAATGTGGGTGAGGCAATATTTGAATAATAGGTAACCCCATCTTCTTTAAGCATTGCAATCGTATTAAACCATCGTTTCTTGCTAAAAAAGGAAACAGCGGGTTCTTTGGTGTACCATACCCGGCCATTACTTTCAACAACGCGCGTTTTTTTACTTGCCACAATCAACCAATCTTCATTATCAACAAGAACAAAATTACGTTTCCAAAGACGATGGAGACTTCCATCATGTTTATAACTTTGTATTTTTATCCAATTTCCTTTGAGACTCATCAATACCTCGCAAAATTCAATCTTAAAAGATTGTAGTTAATTTTAGCATATTTGCTTTTGTCTATGACAATATCTTATAAGAGTTTAATTAAATCATGAATAGCTTCTAAATCGCGTTTAAATCCAAGTATTGACTTAGCACTAAACTCCGTAGGTAGTGGAATCGCCATTAATTCATCATCATAGCTAATGGCTATTGTTAATTTTTCATTTGTGAAACTGAGTGTCATATCAACAAAAGGAAGTTCACGTTTAAAGTTCATGACAGCTGAAATCAGTTTTTTATTTATAGCTTTTTGATCTTCATCTTTTTCCAAATAAACAACAATATCCTCGTCTTCTTGATAAACTTTCAAGTCTTCAATATCGCTTGGACCACTAGCATTTTTAACTTGTTCTTGATCAGGCTTACGATAAATTAAAACACGTCCGTTTATGGCCTTAACATTGTCTACGACAATTAATTTGCCAGCAAAAACAATTTTATTTTGCTTTCCAACAAACTGATAAGCGGCATAATCTGATAGTTTAACCTCGTATTTTCCTAGACGATAAGAAACAAGGTTTCTAGCGCCAAACCGGGTGACATCTTTCAATATTCTTGCTTCAGTAAAGTCTTCCATTGTAAGTTGATTGGCCACTTCTTGACTATAATTTTCTAAATTTAAATCACCATAAACAAAATCGCTAGTGGCTTTATAAAAACTATTGATATAAACATTACCTTTTTTAGTAATATTTTTCTTCATCAACCGCATATAAAGCATTGCGCCAAAAAGGAAAACAATTGATATAACAAGTCCAATTGTTAATCCGTCTTGCCCGAGTGGAAAAAGCAGTGTAAAACTTAATGCCACAGCGGCAAAGGTTACAAGTAATACAACTAAATTTATGATTCTAAATTTTTTGAAAAAAGCATTGAGTTGTTCTCGATCTTCATTGATATTATTTTCTAAATCGCGAACTCTTGGCTCGCTTAGATATTGATTTTCTTCCATATAAACTCCATTCTATTTGAGAGTAGCTAGTAAACGTTTGGCTTGCGAATCACCGGCAAAAGCAGCCTCTTCAAGATACTTTTTAGCTTTTTTTAGGTCGCGAATCACACCACGTCCTTCGATATAAGCTTCGCCAATTTGTGTTTTTGCTTTTAAATATCCCCGACGGGCAGCTTCTTCATAGTGCTTAGCGGCCTTGACGACGTCGACTTCATGAGCAAGTCCATTTTCGGCAAATACACCTAATTTATAATGGGCTTTAGCAAATCCTTGGTCAGCGGCTTTTTGATACCAATCAT
This sequence comes from uncultured Staphylococcaceae bacterium, assembly GCA_964480275.1. GTDB lineage: Bacteria > Bacillota_I > Bacilli_A > RFN20 > CAG-826 > DATESG01. The sequence goes on from CAYZOC010000002.1 coordinate 26,251, forward strand.
AAGCTTTAAGATAATCTTGACTGATTATAGTTCCGCGTTCATAAGCAATGCCCATATTATATTGGGCCGCATCGTGACCTGCTTCTGCTGCAAGAAGAAAGTGTTCTAACCCCTTTTTTTGATCAAGGGCAACAGCCTTACCATAAAAGTGGCAATAACCGATAACTGTATCGGCCGGTGAATAACCAAATTCCTTGGCCTTGAGTGCAAGATGGTATCCACGGCGATCATCTTCGGCAATACCTTCGCCTTGAACTAGACGTCTAGCAAGTTCGTGCATCGCTGATGGATCATTATTTGTGACAAGTTTTTCAAGCTCTCTAATCGTCTTCCGATATAAATTATTTACCATAGTCCCTCCTGATAATTATACCATAGAGCTGTTTTAATTATTAATAATTAATCATGACGAGGAAAACGACGATTCATCTGTTTGAGTGATGGAAGCAGTAACATTAAAATTATTGTAACTATTGCCAACGAAGGGACGATATATGTAACGTTATATACTATACCTGCCCAAAATGAGTATTGATAAATCAACATTGAACTTACAGTACTAGCAAGGATGCGTAATAATCCCCCGAATATTATCGCTACTGCTAGTAATAAAAAATGCTGCCACTTTTTTAAACTTTCATTAAAAATTAAATGTCTAAACAACGAAACAACTGCTAGTAACCCAAACCCCATAAGGTAATCAAAAGGATAAGTAGCAAACCCATAACCATCGAGCAAACAAGTGAGTAAGCCATAGATTATCCCCCCTGAGATAAATGACTTAACAAAATTGAAGCGTATCGCGATGATAAAAAGTGGCAACATCGTCAGCCCTATTGAACCGGCTCCACCACTAAGTTTAATTTTAGGGAAGAAATCAAAAATGACAGCAAGACCAATAAGGATCGCTAATTCAACCATTTCCTTGATCGTAAAAGTTATCGTTCCAAAAAAAGAATGTAAGGCCACGATTAAGCTAGTGGCACTTAATACAAGAATGATAATAACACCTATTGCAAGCGAGGTTTCCAATTCAGTAATAGTGTAGTTAATTGAAGGCAACAATATCAAAGTTGTGAAGTTTAGAATTAAAATAACCAATGCAATACCACTATATTTTCCATTTTTGCTCATTAATAGTCCAGCACTGATAAAGGGTAATACTAGTAGCGAAATAATTAGGACCTTAAACTGATTTGCAAATATATTGCTAGAAAGTAGTTCGATGATATTATAATTTTCACCACTTGTCGTCAGTAGAGGTAAAAAGATAAATCCAAGACTAAATATAGCCATAGCTAGAGGTAGATATTTTAGATAATCCATTAACTTTTTGTTTGTCATTGCATTACTCCCTTAGAAAATAAAAATCCTTGCTAGCGCAAGGACATTTCGATTAATCTACTATGTTTCCCTCCGCCGGCATTACCCAGATCAGGTGCGGTCGGGTCTTCTATTAGACCCCTCTCAGCCAAGATAACTCAGCTCCCGTAAATATATATTATCACGACATTATAAATTATGCCATCTAATTGGTAAGAGACCATGATCAAGCAAATATTGATTTGTTTTTGAAAAAGTTTGCTTGCCAAAAAACCCACCTCGATTTGCTGATAGGGGTGATGGATGATTTGTTTTAATGACAAGGGCGTTTTTGTTTTTGATGTATTTTTCCCATTTTTGCGCCTTGGTTCCCCAAAGGATATAAACTAGTGGTTGTTCCAAACTAGATAATACTTCAAAAATGCGTGTTGTTAGCTGTTTGTATTCAGGAATGTCGTGTGAAAGCGGATGATTTTCTTCAACAGTAAAAATTGGATTAAATAGCAATACCCCCTGCTTGGAAAGATAGCTGAGATCTCCATTTGCAAAATCCATTTTTGCACCAGTGTCATTTTCAATTTCTTTATATATATTTACAAGACTTGGCGGAAGTTTAATCAAAGGATTAACAGAAAACGCCAAACCCATCGCCTGTCCTTGTTGATGATAGGGGTCCTGTCCTAAAATAACGACTTTAGTGGTTTTTAAATCTGTACGATCAAAAGCATAAAATACTTGTTCGCGTGATGGGAAAACATTTGTGGATTTCCTAGCATTTTCTACGTATCTTAAAATATTTTGAAAGTATAACGTTCTTTTTTCTTGCTCAAAAAAATGCTGCCACGATTCAAACTTCATAAACAAATTATATCACGAAGACATCGTATCTTTTTTATTATTGTGTATAATAAAAGCATGAAAATCTTTATTCTCTTTAATCATCCTGCCCCTTACAAAGTTAAACTATTTAATGGGTTAGCCCAAAAGCATGATCTCAATGTCATTTTTGAGCGACTAAAGAATCGCGATCGCAATCGACTTTTTTATGTTGATAAGGAAATGAAGTTTAACTTACATCCCATTAGTGGCATAAAGATTGGGAATGAAAATCATCTTTCCTTTGGCGCTAGAAGACATTTAAAAGCCCATAAGTACGACCTCATAATCATCAATGGTTATTCGACAATTACTGAAATGCTTGCGTTAAGATATTTAAAAAGAAAAAATATTCCCTATGCTTTTTATATCAATGGTGGTGTCGCTAAAAATGAATCTAAACTCAAGACAAAAATCAAACGCTACTTTTTAAAAGGAGCAAAATATTACTTTAGTCCTGCGAGTGCGGCCGATCAATACTTGTTAAAATATGGAATAAAGCAGGAACAAATCTATCATTATCCCTACTCAACCATCTATCAATCACAAATAAAAACCTCAAAAATAAGTAAAGATGATAAAAATCTTTTTTGGCAATCTCATAACATTAGTGGCACGAGTGTTTTTGTGACAGTAACAAGTTTTATTCGCCGAAAAAATAATCTTGAGCTTATTAAATGTTGGCAAACTCTTCCACGAAGCTATACTCTCGTTTTGATTGGTGAAGGAAAAGAAAAGAAAAAATATCTAAATTACATTAAGGCTAACGGCATTAATAACGTTATCATTCTCCCGTTTATGAAAAACTCTGAGGCGCTTGAATATGTTCGTCATGCTGATGGTGCACTTTATATTAGTCGTTATGACATATATGGTCATGTAATAAACGAAGCACTAGCGATGGGTGTTAATGTTTTAGCTAGCGATCGTATGGTTGCAACAAAAGCTTTGATTAAAGACAAATATAATGGCCTTGTGTTTGATTATAAATCACCATTAAAAGATAAAATTGTCGAGCTTCTCACTTATGACTTTCACGAAAAGGCAATTGAGACTGCTAGTAAAAACACGATTGAGAAGATGGTCGAACGCCATCTAGAAATTATTGAGGTAAACAAATGAGTAAAATAATCTATCTGACGAATGCAATGCATTTTAATGATTTTGAAAAGATGATGAAATATGTTGAAGTTATGCCTAATCCTAGCAATCAAAATTTTCACTATCGCTTTATCACTAGTCTAACTGAACACTACAAAGTTAAAGTTATTTCTCAACGTCCACTTAATCATAAAAACTGTAAATTACCAGCGGTCCTCGATGAATTTCACCATAATTTTTACTATCCCGGTTTTCACTTAAAACCGATTATTCGGAATTTAGAACTATATAAAAACAGCAAAGAAATCCTTCGCTCCTTGAAAATAAGTAAGGACGATTACGTCTTTGTTGACCTTTTAAATATAAACCTCGTCCACCTAGCAAAACACGTGAAAAAACATTACAAAACAAAGGTTATTGGCATATTAACAGATAACCCACACAATTTAAGCGCTAGTAAAAGTTCTTATATCAGTGATGTTGAGAAAGCGTTTGATCTTTGTGATGGATTTGTTTTCTTAACCGAGGATCTAAATAAATACGCAAATAAAAATTTAAAGCCGGCTGCTATAATTCCTGGAGTTCTCTCATACACAAAAATCAAATCGGATATTGATGGTAAATTTGGCAAATATATTTATTTTGCTGGGGCTTTATATGAACGTTATGGCGTAAAAAATCTCGTCGACGCCTTTGTTAAAATCAAAACAGATTGGCATTTACTAATCGCTGGTCATGGTCCTCTTAAAGATGAGTTGGCCTTTCTAGGTGAAAATCACCCCCGCATCGATTTCCTTGGGGCCATTAGTCCTTATAAATCTTTAATGTATGTTTACGATGCAATGGCGCTTGTTAATCCACGACCCTTTGATCAAAATCTCGATAAATTTTCAATTCCGAGCAAAGTAATTGAATACGCAAATTCCGCGCGACCTGTTATTTCGACCTCACACTCTGACTTGGTCAAAATATATCAGGATAATATCCTCTGGGCTGACGATAGTGTTGATGGTTTAGAAAAAGCACTTGTAAATGTGATTAATAACTATGATAAACACAGTGAAAAAGCTAAAATTGCCAAGGAAATTGGTGAACAATATTTTGGTAAAAAAACATTTTCCGCAAAAATTGAAACGCTTATTAAATCACTAATATCCTAAATACTCTACAATAAAATCGTTTTTAATTATATAATTAAACAATGACAAGAAGAGAGTTACGACCTAATGTCGTTGTAAACCTAATTCGTACCCTAACGATTACACTTTTATCATTCATTTCTTTTCCATTTGCAAGTACTGCACTTGGAGACGTGGCGATGGGGCAATATAGTTGGGCAAATACTTTTGTCTATTTCTTTTTAATTATTGCTAAGTTAGGTATTCCCGCTGTTGCAATCCGTGAGTGTGCTAAAGTTAGGGATAATCCTGAGCAACTATCTAAGAAAGTTCAAACATATTTCGTCCTCCAATTAATCACAACGCTCATATCATATAGCTTGATGCTTTTCCTCGTTTTTGGTTTTGGTGACCGTGTTGTTGACTTGACTTCTCGACCATTGGTCATGATTCTATCGCTTAATTTTCTTGTCGGCGTATTTTCCTTTGAATGGGTATATATTGCACTAGAAAAACATTTTTATATTGCGCTAAGATCAATTTTTACCATGGCTCTTGGTTCTCTTCTTGTAATAATGTTTGTGAGAAACAATCGTTACTTATTCACATATGCTTTTCTTGCCTGCTTAGGAACTTTTATTACTGCAATCGCTAATGGCTTCCTGCTTAAGAAACAAAATATATCACTCATTCCTCGTGGGAAAATTGTTTTAAAAGGAACAATCAAACCCCTGCTTGTTGTCTTCTTAATTACATTAGTTGTTACGGCATACAATCAAGCTGACAGTCTTATTCTTGGCTATGTTGATCCAACGAAGAGTCTTGTTGGTTCATATGCTGTTGGTGTCCGTGGTATTGAGATTGTTATCACAATCATTACTAGTCTAAGTGCTGTTTTTATTCCCCGAGCAACGATGGCAATAAAAAATAACAATTTAAAAGAGTTTAATTTGATTAATAATTACTCGACAAATATTACCTTTTTCATTGCACTGCCGGCCGTAACTATGATGATAATTTTAGCGCCACAAATTGTAGGTTTTATTGTTAATAACGATGTATATTGGACACCAGAATCGATAAACAATGCACGATTGGCAGTTGTGATTCTTGCCGCCCTAATGTTGACGTATTCGATTGCGGATAATATTTATCAACAAGTACTTCTACCACTTGGAAAAGAAAAGTTGTATTTAATGACGATGTTACTAGGTTTGGCGCTAAATTTGGGGTTATCGCTTATTGGAGTATTTACTGTTTTTAAATCTAATCCGCTGCTAGGGGTTTCAATTGCTACACTTACTGCGGACCTAGTTGTTCTTGTAGCGATAATCACGATTACACGAAATTATGTCTTTAAAAATATTTTCAATCGCAATACACTAAAAATTGTAATTTCTAGTTTGCTAGTTGGTGTTTTCTCCTTCTTTATTGCCCCCCTTCTTCCTATTGCAAATCCATTGATGCTAATTATTGTCATGCTTCTTGTCGCAGGAGTTTTGTATATAATTACCTTAGCACTACTAAAAGAAGATATTGTGACTGAAACTTTTAAGAAAGCAAAAATTGACTAAGATGGCAAATCCAAATTTTAAAGAAAACAAGCTAAAGCGGGCGATTGCAAAAACACTGCAACCTATTTTACGTATGGTCTCAAAAAGACTATATGTAAGTCTTCAATATCGCTATATCACAGGGCATAAATTAAATTGGAATAAACTTGAACGCTACACTGAAAAACTCCAATATCTCCGCCTTTATGTATATCCTAAAAATGCAAAAGTAATTCAAGCAGCAGGAAGAGTAGGCGCACGCGAATTAGTTAAGAGCAAAGGCTACAGTGATTTACTCATACCAATCTATGGTGTGTATCAAAACTTTGCACAAATAAAATTTGCTAAACTACCAGATGAGTTCGTAATTAAGGCATCGCATGCCAGTGGATATAACTATATTTGTCACAATAAAAATAATCTTGATTTGAAGATGCTTGAAAAATATTTCACCAAGTGTCTTAAGACCAACTATGGTAAGAAAACTGTCGAGCCGCACTATAACAAAATTAAACCTTCGCTCATTATTGAAAAGTATATTGGTGAAGGCGATGCCCTGCCAGTAGAATATAAAATCCACTGTTTCAATGGTAAGGCTAGATATCTTTATGTTGTAACAAATCGGGGCCAAGAAATTCGCTATAATAACTTCTACATTGATTGGACACCATTTAACGATGCCCAGTTTAATCACTGGAAGACAAGCAAACAAAAACTAAAGGCACCTAAAAACTTCGACTTAATGGTGGAAATCGCCGAGAAACTTTCTGAAGATTTCCCCTTCGTTAGGATTGATCTATATAACGTTGATGGGAAAATTTACTTTAGTGAGTTTACTTTTACCCCGGCAAAGGGAACGCTTATTTTTGAAAACGAAAAAGCCGACTATGAAATCGGCTCTTGGTTAGATATCAAAAAAATCAACAAAAACTAATTCCAGCTTGAATAAGGTAGCATTACTTCATACATCATGACGGCAAACTCATAATCATTATTAGGATTATCCACGCCATTAGGCTTAATTATATCGTGATCAACAAGTTCGAATTCAATCGACATTGCGTTGGCTCTTTTTATTATGTCGCTATCTTGAGCAAAAATATCACTAAAATAGAGGTGAATAATATTGGTTTGTAGCGATTCATCAGAAACTAAATTTTCAATCGGAATATTGAGTGTCACTTTACTAGCATCGTTGCTAATTGTTTCTTCAATGTAGAAAGATAATTTCAAAACAACACTAACACTCGTAACACGGGCTTGCCCAATTTCGAAATATGGAATATTTGAGCCCCCGCGCAGTGAAAGTGTGAGGGCATGATAATCAGTTATTTCATAGTCAAATTGCTTACCAAAGCCCTGTTCTTTTATTTGAACACGCACTAGTGAGCCTGAACCATCACAAGCCAACAAACCTTCGGTAAGTTTGGAAAACATTCCATGTTTAAAATAACTATTTATTCTTTCATCATTTTGGTGTTGACTTGAAAGTTTATGTTCTTTGGCATAATTAAACCATGTCGCTTTAGTTGAATTTTTCATTGCCTCAATAAACGCTTCAAAATAGCCTATTTCACTAGCATAATTTTCTTCTTTAATGGCCTTGACGTTATCATCTCCATAAAGATCAATCATTTGTTGTTTCGTAATATAACCCTTGCTGAAATCCTTAAAGATTGCATCATCAAAAGCTTTATTAAATACACTTGATTGATAAAACTGGTTTTCGTTAAGCGTAAAAACTGTTTCACTATCACTATATTTGTCGGCCTTCAATTCGTCAGGGAAGTCGGTATAATAATTGAGTGTAAAATCGTTGGTGTGAAACTGTCCCTGATCATAAACCTCATTAACAGCGCCTTTACAGCCTGTTAAAATTAAGCCTAAAAGCGGAATAAGGAGTGATTTTTTTGTTTTACTCATGATTTTTAACCTCCTCAAGTTTAGGTTTACTAGCAGTTTTTGCAATGTACATATATCCAATTAAAAAGAGGCTAATTGCAAATTCTTTCGATTCAACAAACGGAAAATAATTAACGCTCCAATAACTATCATCATACGATAATTGATTGAATGGATAATAAAACATATAACGGGCAAATAATGTAATGAGGAAAGCTAAAATCATATATTTAACTATTGCCCCATCCTTATCACTATTTATATAATCAATTGCAATTTTTATAGCCACAACTAGGAAGGTAAGGAAAGCAATACCACCAATAAGTCCTGTTTCTCTAACCATATCTAAAAGAATATTTCCACTGGGGAACGTAGTAAAAACTGGTTCTACTTCCGTTAAATTAAAAGGGTTACCAAAAATATAATTAAAATCCAAGGACTCTTTAATTATCCCCATATATCTAGCGGTATATCCATTATAAAATAGCCGGTTGCTAATTGGGTTGCTCTTGATAATATTGACAATAAATTCAACTTCAAAACTTGCGAGCACCCCAATAAAAACAAGTAGAACTATAAATCCTAATATGCTTAAAACTGCAGTTTTAAAATATTTCATCTTGTGGACATTAAATTTAATCATTAAGGCTATTAATAGCGCAGGAAGCAAGAAGACAAGATGAATAAAACTTGTTAATAAAACAACACTTAATAGGCCAATAATGGCAAACGCAATAAGAAAATAGATATATTTCCTATCAATAAAATCCCTATAAAAAATCAGCGCAAATGCTGGTGAGGCGACAACTAGTCCCATCGTCACAAGAATATGATGATGAACGGTGGCAATCGAAAATCCCATTAATAAATTTGCTTGTGTCGCGATTGGATAAGGACTGGCCTCATAATAATTTACTTGACCGGCGTAAACTATACGATGGAAAAATCCATAGTTAACTAGTGTTGCTAGCATAGAAATAAGTAATAGCGTTGCAATGCCACCAAAAATCAAGAAAATAAAGTTATATTTAGATAATAGATTTGTTCGCGAGACAAAATAACCAAGGAAAAGAAATGAAATCGCCCCAACAAATGTTGCTAGTAATTGGAAAAATCCGCGATTTAATAGTGTAACTGATTGGCTTGGAATTAGCCCTTCTTGAATAGAAAAAACAGGTGAAAATGTCACTGATAACAAATATATTACAAGTGGTAGGAAAACAAAGATAAACCCACGAGCGATGTCGTCGTTGAGTGTCTTTAAAAATGTTGGTAAGAGTATAAGCGCTAAAACAAAGGCGATAAGTCGATAAGCAATACCTAAATCCCCTAAGTTAAACGCTAAAAGAAACATAAGTTCAACAACTAGAAAAAGTGCAATCGGCACAATTTTTTGCTTGTATGTCTCATTGTTTAATATTTTTTCAATCACCAGTAACACCCCTTTTCAACTTTTTGAAATCCCGTCGGTCTGTCTTTCGGCCGAACCCATTGTTCATTTATATGCTTTTTGACATACTCACGATCCTCCCACCGTCGACCAATGATACCAAATAACAATTGGGTCGCACCGCCTGTTTGAATCGCTTGTTTGTTGAGTGAACGAATATAAAGACAAAGCGGGCTACCATACGCTCCCGCTCCGACTAGAGCAACGTCAAAATCTAACTTGAGAATTTCCACTTTCATAAAATCAAGCGCTTCAAACCAATTCCCAAATCGGGGGTCAACCTGATCGGCAATTGTTTGGACCGCCTTAATTGTCATTAATTCAAAAGCTGGAAGTATATCACTATTGTTAGGAAATAATAGTGTCCGTTTCTTGTATTGCTCTTCAATCTGCTCGGAAAACGGTGAGATTACAAGGACACGCTTCCCTTTTAATAAGTGTGACCATTGACCAATAAGGGGGTCAAGTGTCCAATTTTGAATTGGTTGGGCATTAAAAGCAAAGTTACGATAAAAGTAATTTTCCATATGAAGACCACTAATTCCAAGCACGTCGGTTTCTGAGAGGTGATTAAACATGTACTTTGAATAATGGGTAAGATTATCCTGGGTTGTTGGATAAAATCCGGTGTTTTTTTTCATTGATGTTACAACACTTTGCTTAAATTTTTTAGCAAAACCTAGACGAATTTTTTCATAGTTATTAAGACATGAAAGTTCAACCGCACCAAAGCGAATCGCGGCAAATGGTGTGTTGGATCGTAGAAGATCAAATAGTATTCCTGAACCCTGCTGTAGTGTAATCTGTTTGACCGAACCAACTTGGTCAGTTTTAGGTTTGATGCGAAAAAACTTGTACTTGAGTACAGCCGGCGCACTTTTTAGAAAGTCGATGATATATGAAAAACGATTTCTTTTAGGTTTCATAACTATTTAATATTATACATTAAAACTGTGCGAATTATATAACTAGCTATAGATAGGCCAAATGCTGGCGGAACAAAAGGTGAACTTGATGGCGTTCTTGACCCTGTTTTAAAGGGCGCTTCTAAACTTGCGACAACTGGCAGATGTTTGAGGCCGATTTTCCGGAGCTCACTACGAATTATTTTCGCAAATGGATCATAACTAGTCTTTGATAAATCCATGACTACAACTTGTGTTGGATCAAGACGATTACCTGCCGCCATCGAGGAAATGATATTAATATCTTTTTTTAGACAGTAAATTATCAGTGCCAATTTGTCTTTTATCGAGTCAATCGCGTCAACGACAAAATCATATTCACAAAGATTAAAATCATCTAAATTAGTAGCATTAACTTCTTTTTTCTCATATTCAACACAAATACTAGGATTGATATCCTTAATCCGTTGGGCTAAAACAGCAACTTTATCATGGCCAATCGTCGAATCTAAGGCAACGATTTGTCGATTTGTGTTTGATATCTCAACGACGTCACGGTCAACAAGTTTTATTTTAGAAATTCCAGCTCTAGCAAGGCTTTCGGCGGCTTGACCACCAACACCACCAACACCAAAAACAACTACTTTAAGCTCATTTATCCGTGCAAGTCCTTGTTCGCCAACAAGCATTTCCATCCGTAAAAATCGATTATTTTCCATGAATAAACTCCCTGATAGCCGGGTAGACTATTTCTGGAGCGTAACGCATTGACTCACAGTGACTCGCATTATCCACTCTGATTAGTTTCTTAGAACTACTGCAAGCTTTAAAGTTTTTTATCGTCATATTAAAAGGAACAAAATCATCTCCCGTTCCATGAATAAATAGCACTGGTACTTTGCTATTTTTCTTGACCTCTTTGGTGACAGTCGTCTCATTCATGGAAAATTTAGCAAAAATTTTACAATATAAATTGATGCCAAAGTATAAAATCTTAGGTTTGAATTTCACGACTTTTTTGCCAGTATGTAAGGCAATTCCACTTGGGCGACTATAACCAGAGTCGGCGACAATACCCTTAAGAGTTGGTGGAAGACCACTCAATCCACTTGTTAATAGAACAGTTGCCGCCCCCATCGAGATACCACTTAAATAAATTTCTTTTTTTCCCTTAAATCTTTCATCAAGGTAAAAAATCCATTCGCGTACATCATAACGCTCCCGAATCCCAAAAGTTGTATAAGCGCCGCCGCTTAACCCACAACCCCTTTGATCAATAATTAAGAGGTTAGTGTTGAGTTGTTCATATAAATCATTTTGTATACCAATATCATTTAATCCGCTTGAATAGTAGCCATGAACAAAAATTATTATTTTATTACTCTTTTTATTCTCATAAAAATAACCATGTAACTTAGTGTCCATGTTATATATTTCAATGTCTTCATGTTTTTTACGACTGTATTTTTGCTTGATTTGTTCCATCGAGCCAAGATATCGAGCCCATCTTATGCCAAATAATTGACCATATAAAATAGTACGATTTAGACGAAAACGGCTAAAAACAAGGCCAAAAGTAATATTTACAATTGTAAAATAGGTCGAAAAAAGTAAGACGATTCCACCAATAATTGATAGTAAGATAATTAGCCAAGGTTCCATATATGGATTATAACAAATTTGTTGGAATTAATTGCTGTTTAAACATCAAATAAAGGATTTTTTTCTAATTCAGTGTATTTCTATTTAATATCAAAAATAGAGGAGTATAATAGTTTTCGGTTGACAAAAAGATTGGAGAAAATTATGGCAAAAATACTAATTGTTGGTGGTGTTGCAGGTGGTGCAACCGTCGCAACAAGATTAAGAAGACTTAGTGAAGTTGATGATATCATCATGTTTGAAAAGGATGAATTTATCTCGTTTGCTAACTGTGGACTCCCTTATTATATTGGAGGCGTCATAAAAACAAGAGATCGTCTTGTCGTTGAAACAATTGAGGGGCTTAAGGAAAAATTTAATATTGATATTAGAAACTTTTCCGAAGTTATTAATATTAATCGTCAAACTAAGACTATCACGGTTAAAAATGTTCAAACTGGTGAAACGTATGAAGAAAGTTATGACAAACTCATTCTTTCTCCTGGCGCAAAACCAATTAGAATTCCAACCCCCGGTCTTGATAAGGCTAATAACGTTTTCACCCTAAGGAATATACCTGACACCGATAAAATTAAAAATTTTATCAATGAGAACAAACCCAAAAAGGCTGTTATTGTTGGTGGTGGATTTATTGGTATTGAAATGGCGGAAAACTTTATCGAACAAAAAATCGAAGCAACTATTGTTGATCTTGCTGATCAAATACTAGCTCCATTAGATTTTGAAATGGCAAAATTGGCGCAAAATGAAATGGAAAACAATGGTGTTCGTTTTGAACTTGGTACAGTCGTTAGTGAATATAAAGATAATGGAAAAACTGTCGTATTAAAAAATGGCAAAGTCCTTGAGGCTGATTTTGTTATCTTAGCAATTGGTGTTAAACCAGAGAGTACACTAGCAGCACTAGCAAACTTAAAAGTTGGCCCGCGCGGTCACATTGTTACAACTAAGACGCTACAAACACTTGATGAAGCTTCTAATAAAGTCGAAGAAGACATTTACGCAATTGGCGATGCAATTGAAGTATATGATTATATAGATGATTCAAAAACGGCAATCGCCCTAGCTTGGCCAGCCAATCGTCAAGGTCGTCTTGTTGCCGATCATATTCACGGATATAAGGTTAGCTATAAGGGCTCGCTTGGCTCATCAGTAGTCAAAATATTTGATAGTATTGCGGCCTCCACTGGTAACAATGAAAAAACCCTTAAACGTAAAGGTGTTGAATACGAAGTTCAATATGTAACTAGAGGCAACCATGCTGGATATTATCCTGATGCCCAAGAGATGATTATCAAAGTGTTATTTGATCAAAACTCGGGGAAAATCTTTGGCGCTCAAGCTTTTGGACATATTGGCACAGAAAAAAGGATTGATGTGATTGCTACTGCCATAAAGGGTGGACTAACAATCGAAGATCTTGCTGATTTAGAATTATGTTATGCCCCGCCATTTTCAAGTGCAAAAGATCCAGTTAATATTGTTGGCTACGCTGCAAGTAATGTTAAACAGGGTATTTATAAGACTGTTCGTTACTACGAGATTGATGACATCATTAAAAATGGTGGCCTCGTAGTGGATGCTCGCACAAAGTTAGAATACGATATTCATCATATTGAAGGTGCCGTTAATATTCCACAAGTCGAAATGAGAAATCGCCTTGATGAATTCCCAAGTGACAAAAATACAGCAATTTACCTATACTGCAACATTGGCCACACCGGTTACCTTGCAGTCCAAATACTACGTGGACATGGTTACCAAAATATTTACAATCTAGCTGGTGGCATTAAGATGTATAGTTCGGTCTATCAATTTAAGGCCAACGAAACACCAATTGAATTCCACAATCCTGAAGAAAGAATTATCGAGGAAGAAAAAATGACAGACACGAAAAAAATTACCGTTGATGCTTGTGGCTTACAGTGCCCAGGTCCAATCATGGAAACTTATAAGGCAATCCAAACGATGAATGATGGCGATGTTCTTGTCGTTGAAGCAACAGATAGCGGCTTCCAAAAAGATGTAGAAAAATGGACTAAGAGCACCGGTAATACATTAGTGAGTGTCGTTAAAGATGGAAATATTTATCGGGCAACCCTTAAAAAAGGTGGGATTAAAAAAGATGAATTAAACGTTCCAACAAGTAACGCAAATACAACAATTGTTCTCTTTAGTGGCGATTTAGACAAGGCTCTTGCTTCACTAATTATTGCCCAAGGCGCTAAGGCAATGGGTAAAAATGTCACTATTTTTGCAACATTCTGGGGACTTAATTTGCTTAGAAAACCTAGTAAAACCAAGGTTAAAAAGCCCTTTATTGAAAAAATGTTTTCAATGATGATGCCCCGTGGCGCTAAAAAGATGAAAATTTCAAAAATGAATTTCGGTGGTGCTGGCACTTCGATGATTAAGGGCGTGATGAAAAAGAAAAATGTCCGTTCTCTCCAACAACAGCTTCAAGATGCTCTTGATAGTGGTGTAAACTTTATTGCCTGCACAATGTCGATGGACATCATGGGAATTCGTAGGGAAGAATTAATCGATGGAATTGACTATGCCGGTGTTGCTAGTTATTTATCGGAAAGCGAAACAGCAGGAATTACCCTCTTTATCTAGTCAAACTAAAAAGCAGACCTTAACTTTGATAATCAAATTGGTCTGCTTTTTTTATTACTTAACTAATACTTTTTTTAATTTGGTATAAGCGGTCGTACCGTTTTCAAACTTGAACTTCACCGTGTCTTTAACTAATGGGAGCAAGTATTCTCGCATGAGTTTACCTTCACCATGAATGTCTTTTAATAACTCTTCGCTAAGTTTATGTTCGACGTTTGCAATATTATGAAGTCTTTTTAGTTTAAGACTTGTCTTATATTCAAAACCTGGCTTACGGTCAATGATGACCATATATCCGGTTTTGCCCTTAACGATTGATTTAACTGCTTTTTCACTGACCTTAATTGCTTCTTTTTGATCAACGCCTGTAATCGCAAGTGTCCCTGCCCGTTGAAGAAGACTAAATTCGATGGGTCGTGTTGAATAACCTAAGCGATCACTAATAATATTCGCTAAGCGTGAACTGACACCACCAAGTTGCATATGGCCAAATGAGTCGAGTTGAACATTTTCTTTTGGTAGTTGTGTTTCAATACCTTCACTTACGACAAAGAGTGCCCGTTTTTTTCTTTCAAACACTTCTTTAGCTTTAACTAAAAAATCTTCTAAATCAAATTTCTCTTCAGGAAGAAAAATGTAGTCTGGCCGTAGTTCCTTGTCTTCAATTGCGGCTGCTGAGGCTGTCAGCCATCCAGCATGACGTCCCATAACTTCCACAATGACAAATTTTGATTTTGGATAAACAGCATTATCAAGAGCGATATCTTGCACTGATTGCATTACGTATTTTGCCGCACTTGGGAAACCTAGACAGTGATCAGTAAAAGCTAGATCATTATCAATTGTTTTTGGAATACCCATAACTTTGCAATCATATTCAACCTTGGCAAAAAATCTTGAGAGTTTGTAGCATGTATCCATCGAATCATTGCCACCGTTGACTAACATATAGCCAATATTGTGTTTCTTGACAGTTGCTAAGATCTTTTGGTAGTCATCATGTTTTATGTCACCTGATAATTTATAACGTGTCGTCCCTAAGGCCGCAGCTGGTGTTTGTTTTAATAATTCAATTTGTTCGTCGTCTTCTTGCCGTAAATCAATAAGCCGATCATTAAGCAATCCTTCGACGCCATTTAAACTTCCGTAAATTCCATCAATCTCTTGATGTTTTTTTGCTTCTTTAATTACTCCATAAAACGAAGTATTAATAATTGCGGTTGGTCCGCCTGATTGAAAATATACTAAGGATTTTTTCATTTACTTATTCCTCTCTTTCCCTTATAAATTATATGTTATATTCAACTTTTTTCAATAAATATCGCAATAATCTAAGAAATTAAAGTGTTTCTACTTTTTTTAGTGTTGCAGCTAGTGCTCTTACTTCCGCTCGCGCTTCTTCAAGCGTAATTGCTTTAGTGAAATAGGCATTAATAATCCGGGCAATTTGTCGAGCCCCAGTTATTGAAATACCTCTAGTTGTAAGTGCGGCAAAGCCTATACGAATTCCCGAAGTTGTATTAGGTTTTTCATCATCATTAGGTAACATGTTTTTATTAACAGTTATATCGATTTCTTCAAGCATCTTTTCAGCATCTTTACCAGTTATTCCATATGACTTTTTCGTATTAAGCATAAATAAATGTGTTTCTGTTCCTGATGCTTCTGCTCCAAGTCGAACAAATTCTTCCGCGCATTCTTTGGTGTTATTTAAAACACTTTTTATATAGTCTTTATAACTTGGTTGCGAGGCTTCAAAAAAGCACTGTGCTTTTGCGCCAATAATGTTTTCTAGTGGGCCTCCTTGCATGCCGGGAAAGCATGTAAAGTTAATCTTTTTAATTAACTCGTCACTATTTGTAAGAATTATCCCCCCGCGTGGTCCCCTTAACGTTTTATGTGTTGTCGAAGTAACAATATCGGCAAAAGGAAATGGGTTTGGATGAAGACCAGCAGCAATTAGCCCAGCGATGTGAGCCATATCAACCATAAATATTGCTCCGATATCACTAGCAACAGCACCTATTTTTTTAAAGTCTATTTGGTAGGGATAACTACTAAATCCCGCTAGAATAAGTTGAGGTTTTTCTTTTATTGCTAATTTTTTTAGTTTTTCATAATCAATTCTTCCATCACTTTTTAGTCCGTAATGGACAATTGTGTATTGTTTGCTAGAAAAATTGACCGGACTACCATGCGTTAAATGACCACCCTGATCTAAACTCAATGATAGTATTTTGTCGCCTGGATTTAGCACACTTGCATATGCAATCATATTAGCTGAACTGCCGCTGTGGGGTTGGACATTTGCATATTTACAGCCAAAAAGTTCTGTCACCAAATCAATCGCGGTTTGTTCGATTTCATCAATATATTTGCAACCGCCATAATATCGCTTGTTAGGATAACCTTCCGCATATTTATTAGTTAATATTGATCCACAAATCGTTCGCACTTTTTTACTTGCAAAGTTTTCACTAGCAATTAATTCAAGCCCGTTATTTTGCCGCTGATTTTCTCTTTCAATTAAATCAATTAGTTCTCTCATATTTATCACCTCTTAATAAAGTTTATCATAGCAATAGCAAACAATTGTTTAATAATTCATATGAATACTAGAAATTATTTGTGAACAATATATAATTAGTAATATGAATAAAACACACCTTATAATTACAACCCCTTTAGCACATCGAGGGTTGCACAATGAAAAGTGGGATGAAAATTCAATCCCTGCTTTTGAAAATGCAATTGCAAATAGCGTCGGAATCGAACTTGATGTGCACATGATGAAAGATGGAAATATCGCTGTCGTTCATGATGCAAATCTAAAACGTGTCACTGGTAGCGATGTTGAAATTAGTGCCTTAACAAAACAAGAACTAATTAAATTCCCGCTTCTTAAAAGCAAGACTACTATTCCTCTATTTGAAGATGTTCTTACTTTAGTTGCTGGCCAAGTTCCGATTTTGGTTGAACTAAAAGTTGAAAATAATTTCGATCCTGAATTTGCGAAAAAAGTTTTGGAAATATTAAATAAATACCCTTATAAGAAAACAATCGCGGTCCAATCTTTTAATCCATATTGTGTGAAGTTTTTAGGACAAAACCAAGATATTTTTCCAACTGGCCAACTTGCAAGTGATGTGTTAAATGGTCAAAGCAAATTTGTTCACTTTATGTTTCGCTCACTACTCATCCTAAAAATTAGTCGGCCGAACTTTTTAAACTATGATATCAACTATATCGGCAAAAGAAGAAAAATTGCTCGGCTCAGAAAAAAGGGCATGCCCATCATTACCTGGACTATAGATAGTGAAGATAAAAAAGCTACAGCAGCTAAATATGCTGACAATATAATATTCGAAAACATTAATATATAAAGGAAAGGTATTCTTATGAAACTTAATGTTAAACGCACAATCCTTGTCGGTTTTGCCTTTTTACTAATCTCGATGTTTTGGCAAATGTATGACAACATTGTTGCAAAAATGCTTGTCGATAATTTCGGGCTTGATCAAGCCGCTTCTGGTATCATCATGGCGCTTGATAATATGCTTGCCCTAATTCTTTTGCCACTATTTGGTCATATAAGTGACCGAACAATGACAAAATATGGTAAAAGAACGCCATATATCTTTATTGGTACCGTATTTGTCGTTGTAATTGTCGCCCTGATTGGTATTGTTGATTTCTATCAACAAGTAGCAGTGGCTGAATTGCAAATTTCAAACGTATTTGAAACATCTGAAAATTCTGGCCTCTTTACTTACACGATCGAAGGTATTCATCAATTTAATGATTCAGGTGCCTACTTTTCACGCTCAGATTTGGCAGCGGCTGCCCGTGCAAATTTGATTTTTGCCAATATTACTTCACAAAATCCAACAATGCTCATTCTCTTTATTGTTGTCCTCTTCTTCGTGCTCTTAGGTATGTCGATATTTAGAAGTCCGGCTGTAAGTCTTATGCCTGATGTAACACCAAAACCTCTTCGTAGCAAAGCAAACGCCATCATTAATCTAATGGGGACAGCTGGTGGAGTAATCTCACTAGCCGTTATCGCTGTCGTTGGGGCAGTGTTTGCAGGACAACATGTCGGTTATATTCCCCACATGATTGTTCTTGCCGTTTTAATGCTTGTCCTTCTTTTTGTCTTCCTTTTCACCGTCAAAGAAAATACTTGGCGCCAAGAAATGGAAAAATTTTCCATCGATAATAAATTGATGGAAGTTGAAGAAACAGTTTATGACAAGACGAGGAAAACTGAACCACTACCAAAAGATGTTAGACGTTCACTAATTTTAATTCTAACTGCCGTGGTTTTATGGTTTATGGCCTATAATGCCGCGACTACAAAATATTCAGTTTATGCTACCAGTGCACTCGGCCTTGCAAACTTTACTTTACCACTTATTGTTGCCCAAGTTGCTGCTGCAATATCCTTTATTCCAATTGGTATTATCTCAACCAAATTTGGCCGTCGTAAAACAATTCTAGTTGGTATTTTAATTATTACAACCGCCTTTATCCTTGCCTACTTTACTACCGCATCTACGACAGTATTGATGTATGTAGCAATGAGTTTAGCCGGTATCGGTTGGGCTACTATTAATGTTAATAGCTATCCAATGGTCGTTGAAATGTCAAAGGGCTCTAATGTTGGGGTCTACACCGGTTACTATTATACCGCTAGTATGGCCGCCCAAATTGTGACACCATATTTATCTGGTGAACTTATGGATTTATTTGCTCTTCACGTTCCAAGCGTAGCTTATAGCGTCCTCTTTATTTATAGTGCGGTCTTTAGTCTTCTCGCCTTTATTCCAATGTTCTTTGTAAAACATGGCGAACCTAAACGGATGGATGGTGAAAAGGTCGAACTTCATATCGAAGCCGATTGATTATGCCGCTAACTTTCGCAAATAAGAAAAAACTTTTTCTCTTAGATCAAGATGGAACTTTATATAACGGTAACACGCTTTTTAAAGCTAGCAAAAAGTTCCTTCTTGATATTAAAAATAGTGGTGCTCGTTATGTCTTTGTAACCAATAATTCATCAAAATCGGTTGAAGACTATGTTAAAAAATTAGCAGGATTTGGGATTGATGCCAAAATTGATGACTTCTTTACTAGTACGGAAGCAACAATTATGTATTTGAATAAAATATATCCTGGTAGGTCAGTTTATCCCTTGGGAACAAAATCTTTTGTTACTAGATTAGAGGAGGCTGGCATCATTATTAAAAGTCATCTTGAAGCCGATATTGCTCTTCTTGCCTATGACACAGAATTAACTTACCAAAAATTAGTTAACATCTCAGAAATGCTCCTAACTAGAGACGTTCCCTATCTTGCAACAAATCCTGATCTTGTCTGTCCGATTGAGTTTGGCAGTGTCCCAGACTGTGGATCTTTTATCGAAATGATTCATCACGCAACAAAAAAAAGTCCACATATAATTGGTAAACCAAATAAGGACTTCCTTGAACTTGCAGTTAAAAAATATGGTTTCAATGTCGATGAGGCAGTGATGGTTGGTGATCGGCTTTACACAGATATTCAAAGTGCCCACAATTCAAAAATCACTAGTGTTTTAACGCTTGAAGGCGAAGCGACACTTGATGATCTCAAGACATATCCAATCAAACCAGACTATGTCGTCAAAAGTATTGGCGAAATATTTGATTAAGATTATTAATAAAAACTGCGTCATTCATTATAGTAAAGCAAAAAAGCCCTTCATTGGGCTTTTATCGTTTTCATGGTGGAGATGCGGAGAGTCGAACTCCGGTCCAAAAATTGTCCCCTAGAAACGTCTACAGCTTAGACGATATTAGGTTTTAACACTCAAGACAAATACCGACAAATGTATTAAGCGCGAGGTTATATGGTTTTCGAGATTAGTTATAACCATCTTAATCCTTAGTCTTTTTTATGGCGCGTCACTAAGCGGGGAAGACTAACCGCTAGGCTAGCGCGCTGCTCGTTAGATTAACGTCTTGCTTAAATTAAGCAGCAGCGAAGGCTAAATTTCTGTTGCCAGATAATTTATATTTTTTTGATGATAACGTCATCACTCGGCTGCAATCTCTATCGGACGAATTCCTGTCGAAACCATGACATCCCCATGTGGATACATTGTAGCGGTATTAAATTTAAAGTTCAATTAAAATGTTATATTTGAAAAATATAATTTGATTAAAAACTGGTTATAACATATAATTTTAAGGCATAAGGTAGGTCGTTATGAAAAAAGTAAAACCAATTAACAACAACAAGCAAACAATTAGAACATTATTTGCTTCATTATTCAAAAATCAAGCTGCGATTGACGGGGGCCGCTATCAACCATGGTGGATTGCCGTAATTCTATTTTTTGTATCCACGATTGTTGCTGTCATACCAACAATGGTCGTGACTGGCAGAGCCCGTGGCAGTGACGTTTTCAAAGGTCCACAATATGAACTCGATACAGGAATTGTTAAATTTCATCAGGCCCTTGAGACCAATGCTGTTGATTTAGCTTATCGAAGCAACAGTGAAGGCGAATTCGAACTGACCGATGAAGGCACCTCATTTATCGATGCTTTCCCTACAACGATTAGTATTAGCTCCTTGACTGGTAGCATTGATATTCCTTTTTACTCTTACAGTAACTTAAGAGAAAAAGAGATTACTAATACAGAAGGTGTCAGTGAAACAGTCTTTGTCAACTTCGAATATCTTCGCGTCTATTACACTGCTGATGTGACAGCCTCATTTATTAGTGGTGATTCACCTATCACTCCTGAACGAGCACTTAATAATTACTTACAAAACCTTAGTGAGACAAGTATAAATGTAAATAATTTTCCTAATGAAAGTATCACTTCATATGTCATTTTAGGTAAAACCGAGATGTTTATGGCGGTATATAATCCAAATGATATGGTCGAGGGCGCAAATGCCATCAGATCTGCGGAAGGAAATGCCGCGGGTATTACTAGCGAAGTTGTTATCAATGACTTCTACAAAATTTCTCGAGATGGTGGGGCAATCACTCCAACAGATGCTGATCTAGTCAGCAAGGTAATTGCAAACTGGAGCAACTATGTTGATACAGTTAATGAGCCAGTTAGAATTCAATCATTTTGGATTCTCTCGGGAATAAACTTCTTCCTCTTCCTCGTCCTCTCACTTTTCATTGGCATTATCTTCTTTATCACAACTCGTGGTAAATATAATCCAAATCGTGATATTCGCTTCTTTGAGGCAATGCGTATTGGGGCTTGGTTGTTATTAACACCAGCGCTTCTTACCCTTGTTGTCGGTCTATTCATGCCTGCTTATGCCCAATTAATTTATATTATGACATTAGGGATGAGAACAGTCTGGATGTCGATGAAATCTGTCCAACCACCCGCTAAATAGAATTACTAATATATAAAAAACTAGCCGCTTCTCTTTGGCTAGTTTTTTTAATCTCCATAATCTGAACCACGTGAATTATCATCAATAATAATTTTAAGGCCAGCAATAATGTCATCTATTTCTACAGCAATGTATTTTTCGTCTTTAATGATTGCTGTTGCAAAATCACGGGTGAATACTACGTATCGATGTTTTTTGACTTTATCAATCATGAAGTCAACCATGTCCTTGACCCGCTCCGGAAACCTCTCTTCAATTCTTGTAAACTGTGTGTAAAACCATGGTTCAACATAAAAACATTCGCCACTGCTAAGTTGATAGCCGTGCGCGAACTTGGTCATTGGCTTTTCGATTGGATTGAATCCACTAAATTCTTCGTAATTCATAACTTTAATATGTTAACATATTATCATATTACAAGGGGGAATAACTAATGATAGACTATGCAAAAAAAATAAAAATTGTTGTCACTGACATTGATGGCACACTACTTTCACATACAAAGGGAAAAATACCTGAAAGTGCAATAAAAGCTTTTAAAGAACTTCAACGTAATGGTGTGATGGTCTTTTTAGCATCTGGTCGTAACTATTATTTAATGCGGCGCTCTGGCGTTTTAAATTATGTTAAACCTGATGGTTTTATTACAATGAATGGCGCTAATGTTATCATCGATGGCAAAGTGATTTATCGTTATCCAATCCCGGCAAAAGATGTTGATGCATTGGTGAAGTTTGCTAAACGTCTACGCTTTGGTCTCACCCTAATTGAAGAAAATGAAGGTCATATTAATATTATTGATGAGCGCGTTATTTCGGCTCATGAAAAATTTGGCACCAGGTTCCCTCAACCACGTTCATATCCAGATCATTACGACCGTGTTGTCTACCAGGCGATAGCTTTTTGTGATAGTTTTGATGAATCACTTTTTCTCCCGCACCTTGCGGATTGTAAAAGCGCGCGCTGGGATGAGTATGCTGTTGATGTAATGCCCAAAGATAGTGATAAATCCAAGGGTATTCTTGCAATGCTTGAACACTATAAACTGCAACCTGAAAATATTCTTGCACTAGGGGATGGTCTTAATGATCGCGAGATGATTAACTTTGCAGGTATTGGTGTTGCCATGGGTAATGCCCATGAAGATTTGAAAAAAGAGGCAGATTATATTACTGAAGATATTGATAATGATGGCTGGGCTAAAGCTCTTCGCCACTTTCACCTTATCGACTAAGGAGTTTTATTGTGATTGAAATAAAAAATGTAAGCAAAATATATGGCAAGGATTTTAAAGCCGTCGATAATTTAAATTTAACTGTTGAAAATGGTGAAATATTTGGGTTTTTAGGTCCAAATGGCGCGGGAAAAACCACAACAATTAAAATGATTACTGGCATCACTGACATTACTGATGGTGATATTGTCGTTGATAATTTTTCAATTATTAGTAATCATGTTGTCGCTAAAAGTAATATTGGTTTTGTTCCTGATGATCCTAATGTGCTTTTACGCCTTAGTGGAATTGAATATCTAAACTTTATCGCATCTGTTTATGGTGTAAATCAAACAATCGCCAAAGAACGTATTGATAAGTATGCAAAGATGTTTGCCCTCGAGGGTGATCTTCAAGATAAAATACAATCATTTTCTCATGGTATGAGGCAAAAACTACTAGTGATTGGCGTTTTGCTCCATCAACCAAGCAACCTCATCCTTGATGAACCAATGACAGGCCTAGATCCTAAATCGTCATACAACCTAAAACAAATAATGCGCGAGTATGCAGATGAAGGTCACACTGTTCTTTTTTCCACTCATGTTCTTGAGGTTGCTGAAAAAGTATGTGACCGTATCGGTGTCATTAGCAAAGGTAAGCTAATATTCGTTGGCACAGTCGAACAATTAAGAGCACAAACAAAGAGCGAACAATCACTGGAAGAGCTGTTTTTGGAGCTGACCGATCATGAATAAAGTTTTGTCTTTATCGAAAGCAATCCTTAAAAGTTCATCTAATATCTTCTTCGTTAGCAAAAAGGGGAAACGACAAAACAAAAAGTCTCGAGCAATCGCTGCCTTTATTGGCTTAGGCTTCATTTATGCCTATGTTGCTGGCCTTACCGGCTTTATGTCATACTCAATATCGGCTCCACTAAATGCAACTAATGAGGGTATTCTTTTAAGCCCTATTCTTACGCTTCTTCTCGTATCAATTTGTCTGTTTTTTGGCCTATTTACGATGTTATCGATGTTTTTTACAGCGTCTGATAATCATCTTTGGCTTCCTTTACCGTTAAAAATACGAGAAATATTTACTGCCAGATTCATAACCAATATTTTCTTTTTATTAATTATTGAAATGATGTTTATCGTGCCCGCATTTGTTGGGTTTAATATTGCAATCGGACCTGGAATTTTAAGTTACTTTGGTCAATTGGTTTTAATAATCGCGATCCCTATTTTGGTCATCTCCCTATCCTTCATCCTAATCCTCGGTTTAAGCCGCCTAATAAACATTCAAAAATATCGCAAAACTTTCCAAGTCATTAGCGCAGTGATGATATTTGTTTTTGCATTTGGTATTTCCTTTATTTCGTCATCAGGTGGTCAAATAATCGGTGATTCGGTTGAAGATATCGATCTAATTGTTCAAGCGCTCAGGCTTTTAAGTAGTGAACTTGGCTGGATGAGATTCTTGACCTTCTTTACTGATGGTGTCTTTGCTAACCTTGGTTATCAATCAATTGTTTTCCCCCTAATTCTCTTAACGATTGCCGTTGCTACTTTTTTTATAGCCTATTTTCTTTCCGATAAGTTTTACCACGCTAGCCTATATTCTAGTGATATTAGTAAAAAGAGGGGCAAAACAAACAAGGGGAAAAATAAAATAAAAGTTTCATCTCCCTTGATTGCCTTTTTTAAAAACGAAGTTAGAACCGTTTTCCGCTCACCAACATACTTCTTTAATCTTGTCGCGCCAATCATCATTGTTCTGATTATTATGGCTGGTTCGGTCGCAATTACACTTACTGAATCAGAGGGTCCCGAAGTTGATATAAATACAATTGTTTCCACGCTTTTTGTTGGCAGTAATGGGTCTTTATTCATTATAGTCACTGGCGTTTTATCATTTTTCTTAATGATGAACATGGTCAGTGCAACCTCTATTACACGTGAAGGCAATAATGCTCAATTATTGAAAATTTATCCCATTGCTACTCGTAAAATAATATATGGGAAAATGCTCCTTGGGCTATTGATTAATTTTGTAGTTTATACCCCTGTCATCATTACTTTAGCAATTATTGGTGGGGGTAACTTCTTACTAGTTCTTGCTTATATCATTATGGTTACACTCGTTAATATCGCAATGAACTACTCCTCAATTCTTTTAGATTCACGCTTCCCAATGCTTAATTGGAGCAATGAAATCGAAGCGGCCAAAAACAATAAAAATATCCTAATTTCGATGGGAGTTAATCTTCTAATAAATGGTCTAGTTTTTCTTCCGCTTATTCCTGTAGAATTATTAAAACTACCAATATGGTTAGCGTTTATCATCAGCGCTAGTTTGTTTAGTGTTATAATCTTATTGTTCGAGTTGATCGTAAAAAAACAACGCGGTCAATTATTTAAAAAAATTCAATAAAGGAGTTGTTATGCACTTTAAACAATTAGAAGATATTAAAATTGAAACAAACATTCGTGGAGTAGATTCGCGAATGATGGTGGATATCGAGGCTGCGACTATTAAAGAGTTGATGCTAAAAGCAAACGAGCAAATTCCCCCGCATCAAGTTCCGGTTGATGTAACGTTCTTTGTCCTTGAAGGCGAGGGAACTATTACGATTGGTGAGACTAAATATGATGTTAAACCACACTCAATTGTCACTTGTCCAAAAAATACAGTTATGAGTGTGAAGGCAAAAAATAATTATCTTGCATTTATCAATATTAAAACACCAGGTTTTAAACCAACAAAATAATTAGGACAAAAAATAAAAGTGCTAAGTAAGTTTCTTAGCACTTTTTATATTTATAGCTGAATAGCCGCTTCTTCATCGAGAATAACAACAACGTTAGGATGCATTTGTAAGGCTGAGGCTGGAACATCGATAGTAATTGGGCCTTTAATCATCTTTTGAACCGCGTCTGCCTTTGAGGCCCCAGTTGCTAGTAGAATAATTTTCCGACTACGTAAGATTGTTCTGATTCCCATTGTAACTGCACGCTTAGGAACTTCATCGATATTATTGAAGAAGCGCAAATTATCTTGTCGTGTTCTCTCCGTCAAATCGGTCGCAAATGTTTCATTTTCAAATGGTGATCCCGGTTCATTGAAACCAATATGTCCGTTACAACCGATGCCAAGAACTTGAATATCAATAATATCTCTTGCTAGTTTTTCATTGTATTTTTTTATATCATCAACCACTGTGTGTAGATCATTATTTGGTAGATGTGTATTTTCTTCTTTGATATCAACATGATTAAATAGATTTGTGTGCATGAAAGAAAAATAACTTTCTGGATGATTACGATTAATACCCAAGTATTCATCAAGATTGTATGATTTTACGTCTTTAAAAGAAATTTCTTTGCTCTTGTAGGCTTGAATCAACTTTTGATAAAGGCCAATAGGTGTTGAACCAGTTGCAAGGCCTAAAATTGATTTAGGATTTTTCTTGAGTTGACTGATAATTATTTCACTAGCTTTTTGACTTACTTCATCATAATTTTTACAAATGATAATTTGCATGATGTTTCCTTTTCTACTCATACCAAAAAATGTCGACTAAACTCTTAAAATTAAATATTAAGTTTGGTAAAAGTATTCATATTTACTATCATTATTTTAGCACTATTAAACTTAGAAAAAAAAGTAAAATTTGTCAAAACTAAATTTTTTTACTTGTGATATGGT
>CAYZOC010000003.1:0-45962 GCA_964480275.1 uncultured Staphylococcaceae bacterium
GTGAGAAATTTGCCTGAGTCGTAAGTGCCAAGATGAATAAAATCAAACTTGCGCTATAAATATGAAGTGAAACGTATTAAAAGAACACCAGAAGAACTTGAGTTTTATCAGAATCTTTATGGTGATGAAACTGATGAACTAGGTCAATTATTATTTGATTTAAATGATCCAGATACACTTTATAAAGAACCTTCTGTTGATATGGTTTGTTGTAAGTGTGGTTACCAAGAAAATGTACCACATGATATTTTGATTGAACTCAATTTCTCTAATAAATCTCTACATGCTTTAGCTTGTCCAAAGTGCAGCCACACAAAATTAAAAGGTGCGCTATATCCTAAAGTAATTATTGATTTAGATGGTAATCCTATAACTTATCATGATATTTTAAAGTCATTAAAGGCTAAGTAAAACCTCATAATTATATAATACTTTTTCACCTATCCATTTATAGGTTTTTTCTATTTATCATAGCCCTCATTTGGCTAACGAGCGCGGAACTTTGTAAATGACGTACTTTCCTAGTTAATAAAAAAAATGCCACACCGAAGTGTAGCATTATTTAATTCCACGATGGCGTCCCAGGAGCGACTCGAACGCCCGACCCACAGCTTAGAAGGCTGTTGCTCTATCCAGCTGAGCTACTGGGACATCTTTAATATAATATACCAATTATCTAATTATTTCTATAGGAAAAATTAAGAATCTAGCTGCCATCAATCTTATTTTTCACAACTGTTGCAACTTCATGAGGAATAAGTTGGCTTAATTCTTCAATTGATGCCTTTTTCAAATCATTTACATCAGGATAGTGGGCCGTTAAAACTTGTTTGCGTTTGGCCCCTAAACCTTTAATGTCATCTAAAATTGACTTGAAGACACCTTTTCGCCGTTTATTTCGATGACTAGTAATTGCAAAGCGATGAACTTCTTCTTGCATTCGCATCAAAAGAAAAAACAATGGACTCTTACTATCAATATCGATTAAGGTCCCATTTTCATCAAGCAAACCCTTTGTCTGATGTTTTTCATTCTTGTATAAGCCCGCAATTGCAAAATCAAGTTCAAGTTCTTTTCTCACTGCTTTTGCAATATTAACTTGACCAACACCGCCATCAAC
This sequence comes from uncultured Staphylococcaceae bacterium, assembly GCA_964480275.1. Taxonomy (GTDB): domain Bacteria; phylum Bacillota_I; class Bacilli_A; order RFN20; family CAG-826; genus DATESG01. Next base: position 1,121 of record CAYZOC010000003.1, read on the forward strand.
AATAAGGAGGTTTGGCAAGTGTTTGTTTTCTTCAATCTTACGCCGGTAGTGACGTGTAAGTGACTCTTTCATTGCTGCGTAGTCGTCCTGGGCATTTTTATCATCAATATTATACTTTCGATACAACTTCTTTTCCGCCCGACCATTAATAAAACAGACCATCACCCCAATCGAGTTACTTCCTTGCAGATGGGCATTGTCAAAAAGGTCAATTTGCTGGGGGTACTCGATATTTAGTTTTTCACCAAGTTGTGTAAGGAGCTCATCACCTTGTTCGACCCGTTTCGTATAAAAGTGAGCATTAAGATCATCAAGAGCGTTAGTTTGAGCATTTTGAATTAATCTTAAGTTTTTACCACTACGGGGAACGATAATTTTTGTCTCGAGTAATAGGCGGATAGTCGCGCCTATTTTTATGTTGCCAATTAGGACCTGCGAGGGAACAAGTTTATTTTCGTAGTACTGCACAATCAGATTACTCACTAGTTCTTCTTCATCATCAAAAGATGGGACAACATAAAATTCTTTGCCTAATAATTTTCCTTTACGATATAACATGACTGTCAAGCCAAGATAAGCATCTTTACTAGCAAAAGCAAAAACATCGCGATCAAGTTGATCCTTAATTTCACTAGTTTGGCGCGCAAAAACATGACGAAGAGCGTCGCTTATTTGCTTGAATTCTTTGGCTTTTTCAAACTCGAGTTGATCAATCGCCACCTGAAGTTTTTGCTCATATTCCCTAATTAATTCCTTGTTATCACTTCGAAGAAATTTTACAACCTGAGCGCGAATGTCTTTTTTTTCATCTTCACTAACTTCTTTAAAGCAATAGCCAGGACATTGGCCCAAATGATAATAAAGGCAGGGCCCCTTTTGCATCGGTGAGCACTTTTTTGTTTTAAATAGCCGGTTAATTAGAGTGACTACTTCATAAGCAGCACTAGAATTTGGATAGGGGCCAAAATACATGTTCCGCTTATCATTAGCTTTACGGGCAATCTTGACGGTTGGGTCACCCTTTTTATTCAGGGCAATATAAGGGTAGTGGCTATCATCTTTTAAGAGAATGTTATAGCGTGGATAGTGCGTTTTAATTAAATTTAATTCGAGGATAAATGCTTCTTTTTCACTTGCAGTTAAAATAGTATCAAAGTCACGGACTCGTTTAACCATCGCTGCAACTTTGCCAACTTGGGGGCGAAGAAAATATTGGCTTACACGTTTTTTTAAATTTTTCGCTTTGCCAACATAAATTATCTTATGATATTCATCAAACATTAAATATACCCCAGGATTATCGGGCAGTAAATTTACTTTTTGTTCGAGTAGCGAATCGATCGTCATAATTCAACAATCGTAGCTCCACCAGCACCATCATGGGGGCCAGCTAAGTGAAAATCCTTGACATATTTTTGACTTTTTAAATATTCATGAATGGCTTTACGGAGAGCACCACTGCCAAAACCATGGATGATTCTTACGCTTGTAAAGCGCTTGGTCAGACAGCGGTCTAGATAGCGAGCAACTTCTGCTAGGGCCTCTTCGACCCTCAGACCAATCAAATTTAATTCCATCTTTAGTGGACTATCATCGATGAGGTTTGTCTCAACCACCGCTTTTTGCTTGGGTTTTTCTAAGGTTGGAGCCAATATTTTGCTTAAACCATCACGTTTAGCTTTAACATAAAGTCCACTAGTCAGTTGCACTACTATTCTTTTACCATCGATTTTTATGACTTTGGCATCACTACCAAGTGTCTCAACGTGAACATAATCACCAACTTGAAGTGGTTCTGTTTTATCATCTTTATTGTTAACTTTTATATCTTCTTTATTTAGGCCGGCTTTTAAATCAATAATTTCATGGGGTTTCAAATCACCTTGATAAGCTTTTTTCAAAATTAAATCTAGTTGTTTTTCCGCTGCAATTTTCCGTTCTTCGATTTCCTCTTTATAGGCTTGATCAAACTTTTCCATTTTAGCATTGAGTCGCGCTCGTAATTGATCGTTTTGTTTGACTAAACGCTCTAAGTCTTTTTCTTTGGCTTTTAACTTATCATTTTGTTGTTCTTGTTTTTCAACTTCTTCGTTGAGTCGAGCAAGCATTTCTTCAATTTTTAAATTACCGGCACCCGCCATATATGATTCGGCACTTTTGATAATTTGCTCGGCTAAACCGTGTTTAGTGGCAACCGAAAGTCCATAACTTTTTCCTGGTAATCCTAGTTTAAAAATGTAGAGGGGGCGCAATGCTTTTTCATCAAATAGCATACTAGCATTACTAACGCCCGCCGTAGAAAAGGCATATGTTTTTAATTTGCTAAAGTGGCTAGAAATAATCGCTATTGCCCCTTTTTCCTTGAGAAAATCTAATAGGGCAAGCGCTAAGGCTTCGCCCTCAACAGGATCGGTTCCCGTTCCTAATTCATCAATGAGGACAAGATCATTGCGCTTAACGCGACTAGTAATATCACGAATGTTTGCAATATGGGCGGAAAATGTTGATAAATTATCAAGCAGCGATTGCTGATCGCCGATATCGGCAAAAATACTTTTAAAATAGCCTAATCGTGCTCTACCATCTGTTGGTAGCATTAAGCCACTCTGATTCATCATTACTAAAAGACCAATCGTTTTTAGCGCAACAGTCTTTCCCCCAGCATTTGGACCAGTAATAACAACAATACGGTTTTCCTGACTAATTGTAAAAGTATTTGCGACTACTACTTGTTCATCAATTAGAGGATGGCGAGCTTGGGGAAGATAAATTTCTTGCTCATCACTGATCAGTGCGACATAACTATTAGTTGAACGTCCAAATAAGGCCTTAGCAAATAAAAAGTCAAGGTGGCCAATCAATTCATTGTTACTTAAAATCGCCTGTTCTTTAGCAAGCATTTCTTGCGTCAAGACCCGAAGAATACGATTGATTTCCGTTAACTCTTCGTTTTTGGCATTAATTAGCCGATTATTTAATTCAACAATTTGACTTGGTTCAATATAGACCGTTTGCCCAGTTTGGGAGATATCATGAATAATTCCAGTGACGTTATATTTTTCACTAGCCTTGATTGGAATGACATAATGACCATTACGCATCGTAATAATTGACTCACTAATCACACTTTTATATGTTGTTAATAATTCGCCACTAGTGCGACTAATCTTAGTCTCAAGGTTTAAAATTTCCCGCCTTATTTTTCTTAGTTCACTACTAGCGCTATCTTTAATACTAAGATTTGGACTTACAACTTGTTCAATTCTTTCACTAAGGGGACTCAAATCGATAAAACCGTTAATTAATTGCCCTAAGCGACTATCCTTATTTATCCGACTCATGGCAATATTTGTAATCTTGATACTAGTTTTTATATCACTATTAATATGATCAAAGTCGGAGGGTGTTAAAATGTTACCAATATTTGCACTATGAAAAGCAATACTCAAATCACTCGAATTATTTAGTGGTAGTTCACCATGACGGAAAAGATAATCAAATACTTCCTCTACTAGCGCTAGTGCCGCTCTTAGACTAGCTTCGTCCTTAAAAAGCGATAGTTTTTGCACCATCTCGCGCCCTCGAACAGTTTTTGTGAATTTTAGGATGCGTTGGCGAATTGCATCAAATTCAAAAATATCAAAAATAGATTTCATATCCTGATTTTACCATAGTAACTGCTAATTATTAGTAGTAATTTACTTGTATTTATATAAACTAAATCAAGATTGTTGCTTTCAATATGTTAAAATATGTCTATGGCAAATATCTATGTAACAATCAAGATTAATAGTTTAGACTTACAAAAGTTTATTGAATATTATAAGTCTTATCAAAAAGCAAATAGTGGCGAGTACATTAGCTTTTTTGCTCAGTATCAAAATATTAGCATTACTGTCTATCATTCAACTAAGCATCCCGATCAATATAAAGTTGTATTCATTGGTAATGATGCTGAAAAAGAGGCCAAAAAGTGGTCTTCTATGCTAGAAATAAGTGGTGAAAGAAACAACAAGCAAAGGCAAAAAAGTCTTCATTTTCTCACCTATGATCGCCAATATGGTAGTGATGAAGTTGGATTTGGTGATTTCTTTGGTCCACTAGTAGTTGTCGCTTGTTACTTGGATAACCGCTCTTATCAAGCACTCAATGATTTTATTGTTACTGATAGCAAACGTCTTAGTGATGACTATATTTTAAAAACAGCACCACTTCTACTAGAACGTGTTCCTCATAAAGTAAACATTGTTGATAATCAAAAATTTAATCAACTGACTAAACAAGGCTACAATATGAATAAGATTAAGGCCATGCTTCATCTCAACGTCTTAGGACGCTTAAAAGAGCTTCAAGCTAAAGATGCACCAAGTTATATTGATAAATTTTGTAGTGAGAAAAAATTTAGCGAATACACTAAGGGGATGAAGGCTATTAGTCCGCTAATTATGGAAGAAAAAGGTGAATCGCTCTTTCCAAGTGTTGCGCTTGCGAGCATGTTTGCTCGCTACTATTTTCTTGTTGAAATCGATAAATTAAACAGGAAGTTTAAGACACAAATACCGCTGGGGGCCTCAAGTCGAGTCGATCAGTTTGCCGACGAATTTTTAAAAAAGCACGGTCAAACCGCGCTTGATAAAATTGTTAAACAAAATTTTAGTAACTATCAAAAGTTATTCACTTAGATTATCAATAATATTGGCAAAATATAAGGGTAACGGGGCAAATGTATTGACCCGTTTTTTACTTGTTGGATGGGTAAATACAAGTCGTTCAGCATGAAGAAGCTGACCATTTTTATATAGGCTACGATTGTTGCGACCATAGAGCAAATCTCCTTCGACAGGATGACCAATATAGTCCATATGCACCCTAATTTGATGAGTGCGACCGGTCTCTAGTTTCAAGCGTACTAATGTATGATTATGGTAGCGTTCAACAACTTGAAAATGTGTAATAGCTGGCTTTCCTTCTTCAAGATTAATTCCCATTCTCATGCGATTACGAACATCGCGTTTTAGCGGGGCAATTATTGTCCCACCTGGTTCTTTGATGACACCTAAAACGAGGGCCAAATAGAAGCGTTCAACCTTATGTTTTTTTATTTCTTCGGCAAGGAAGCGATGAGAAGCATCATTTTTACACACTAATAAGAGTCCTGAAGTTTCTTTATCAATCCGATGGACGATGCCTGGACGCTTGAGGCCATTAATACTAGATAAATCTTTAATGTGATATAAAAGCGCATTAACTAAAGTATCATTATAATGACCATGGGCAGGATGAACAACCATGCCTTGGGCTTTATTGATTACAATTACATCGCTATCTTCATAAACAATATCAAGAGGGATATTTTTTGCAATGATCTCGCTTTGTTGTTCCTCTAATTGTCCATAAACGATGACATCGTCTAGTTTAAGCCGATACGAAGCTTTAGCGGGATTATCATTAACAAACACAAGGTTGTGATCGATGAGCATTTGCACATGCGCACGACTTGTGTCTTTAATAATAATTGTTAAAGCCTTATCAATCCGTAAATTAACATATTGCTCACTGACACGAATCTTATGTAAATTATTGTTGGTCATTACTAGACTCACTTTTAGTAGTTTCTAAGTTCTTCTTTTGTTTAATATCTTCAAATAAAGTAAGAACAACCATGCCTATTATACCAATGACTAAACACATATCAGCGACATTAAAAATCGGAAAGTGATAGTCACCGAATTGAAAATGTAGAAAGTCGACAACACCTGCGACCCCGGTCAGCGCCTTATAGAATGCTCGATCGATAAAGTTACCAAATGTACCGGCAATCACTAGTGCCCATGCTGCCTTGTGATAATTATTTAAAGATTTTGCTTTGATAATTCGATAACTTATCATTGCAAGCGAGGCCACAAGACTAATAAGCGCTAAAACCCAGGGGTAATCTTCAAGGATCGACCAAGCAGCCCCCGTGTTACGATAGTAAGAAAAGTAAAAGAAGTTATCAATAATTACAAGATGATAGCCCGGTCCCATCCTCGCTTCGAGATTTAAAAATATTACTTTCGTTGCTTGATCAATGATAACAAGTAAAAGCAGCAGCCAATAAAAACTAAAAAATGCTTTCTTGATATCAATTTTTTTTAAAAAATTATTCATGGAAATCTCCAACGACTTGATGGCAGCGGTGACAAATCTTGCCAGCACTAGTTTCGACTAATGGTCGATAGTTCCAGCACCTTTCACACTTTTCACCACTTGCCTTATTGACTTGGACAGTATTAACATCGGCTATTTCGGCCTTTGAAACAACAAATAATCGCGCTAATTCATCCGCGTCAAGTAGGGCTAGTTTAGCGCTTAAACTTTCATCTTTGACGTTAAAAACTATTTCAGCTTCTTGGCTACTACCAATTTCACCTGCACTACGCTTTTGTTCAAGCGCCGCTAAAACTTCATCGCGCAGACGAATAAATGTTTGGTACATCTTGAGGGTGTCATCTTGATAATCATGACTAACAAGAGGGAAAGATTCTAGTTGCACATTAGCCTTACGCTCGCTTAGAGGAAGGTTTTGATAAATTTCTTCCATCGTAAAACTAAGAATTGGTGTTAATAGTTTCATTAACGTATTTGTAACATTAGCAATCACACTTTGGACAGCCTTACGCCGTGAGGAATCAAGAGCTTCACAATATAAAACATCCTTATTGATATCAAGGTAAAAACTAGATAGATCATTACTAATATAGTTAAGAATTAAGGTCATACCATTAGCAAAATCAAAGGCATCAAAACTTTCAATCACGCGATTTTTCACATCTTCAAGTTTTGCAAGAATAAAGTGATCGACTAAATTATATGAATTAAAGGCAAGCGTAGCCTTAAAATCAAAAGCTCTTTCGCCATTTTGGAGATTTCCGAGCATAAACTTAAACGTGTTTCTGATTTTACGGTATATTTCGCTAACTTGTCTAATAATTGATTCACTAATTCTTACATCATCTTGATAATTGATTGTTGCGCCCCAAAGTCGAAGAATATCGGCGCCAAACTCATTAGCAATCTTTAATGGATCAATACCATTCCCCTTTGATTTAGACATTTTGGCCCAGTTTTCATCCATGACAAAACCATGGGAAACAACGTTTTTATAAGGAGCGACACCATTAAAAGCAATACTAATAATTAGACTAGAGTTAAACCAGCCTCGATATTGGTCATTACCTTCTAAATAAAGGTCACTTGGGTACTTTTCACCCCGATCCTTTAAAACGGCGATACTACTACTTCCACTATCAAACCAGACGTCCATAATATCGACTTCTTTACGGAAATTACCTGATGGAGATTTAGCATTTTTATAATCTTTTGGTAACAAATCTTTAACATCAAGATTAAACCAGACATTGCTACCTTTTTCACGAATTAGTCCGATAATATGATCAAATACTTCTTCTTCCATCACTGGAGATCCGTCTTCGTTATAGATGATTGGAATTGGTACACCCCATACTCTTTGGCGGGAAATACACCAGTCTCCGCGTTCCTTAATCATGTTACTAATTCTTTGTTTGCCCCATTCTGGTGTCCATTTAACTTGATCAATGGCCGCAAGTAGTTGTTGTCTGATTGGTTCAATCGAAGCAAACCATTGCGGCGTCGCCCGAAAAATCAGTGGCTTATTTGTCCGCCAATCATGAGGATAACTATGAGTGAAAATTTTATGATGAACTAAGGTCCCGTTGTTAGATAAATCTTCAAGAATTACATTGTTTGCTTTTTCATAAAATTGTCCTTGATATTTACCGGCTTCGCTTGTAAATACGCCCTTTTCATCAACAGGACATAAGACATCAAGGTGATATTTTTGACCGACGATAAAGTCTTCAACCCCATGGCCTGGTGCCGTATGAACAGCACCCGTCCCAGCTTCACTTGTGACGTGTTCACCTAAAATTACTAGTGATGTTCGATCAAATAGGGGATGCTTGGTCGTGATTAATTCTAAATCACGGCCCTTGAATGTTTTAATTTTTGTAAAAATCTCGACAGCAGTTTCACTTGCAAAATTGTCCTTTAGTTCCTCGAGGAGGATCAAGCGACCAATACTAGTTTCATAAAGTCCATATTCAAAATTAGGATGTAAGGAAATAGCTAAGTTTGCCGGCAGTGTCCAAGGTGTGGTTGTCCAGATGACAAATTTATCTTCGTTAGTAAGTACCCCACGTCCATCGACGACAGGAAAGGATACATAAATTGCATGACTCTTCACGTCAGCATATTCAATTTCCGCTTCAGCGAGTGCACTCTCACTACTTGGACTCCAGTGCACTGGTTTAAGTCCTCGATAAATTAAGCCCTTGAGTGCCATTGCTTTAAACACTTCAAGTTGAGAGGCTTCATAGTCACTAGTCAATGTCATATATGGATCATCATAGTCGCCAACAATCCCTAAACGACGAATTTGTTCTTTTTGCTTATCGACTTGTTCACGAGCATAGTTTTCACAAAGTTGGCGAAAGTCAGCAACTGCCATTTCTTTACGATTAATCCCGCTTTTTGTGATTTGATTCTCAATCGGAAGTCCATGAGTATCCCAGCCTAAACGAAAAGGTGTATCAAAACCTTGCATGTTTTTATAACGAACTACAAAATCCTTTAAGATCCGATTAAGCATATGCCCACAATGGATATTGCCATTAGCGTAGGGAGGACCATCATGGAGAACATACTTCTCTTTGCCCTTGTTTTTTTCACGCATCAGAGCATAAAGATCTTGTTCTTGCCATGTTTTGACAAATATCGGTTCTTTTTTATTTAAATTACCGCGCATTTCAAAAGTTGTTTTCGGCATTAGTAATGTGTCTTTTAATTTCATAAATTCCTCCAAAATAAAAGCGTCCATATAAGGACGCATGACCGTGGTACCACCTTAATTCTAGATTACTCTAGCACTCAAACTTGATAACGGTAAGTAACCGGGACCCTCTACATATCAAAGGCCCACTCCGAAGTGATAAAGCTAATATCTTGTGCTTAGGCTTCCACCGTCCCTAATTCGCTATAGCATTGTTTTATTAACTTCGCGTCTTCATCAAAGTTTATGGCTAATTATAGAATAATTAACAAGAAAAAACAAACATTAATCATTAGCCTCAAGTACACCCTTTAAAAAGTCGGGAAGAATATCAAGTTCGTCGTCTTTATTTTCGCCTTCTTCTTGATTATCATCAACTTCTTCAGGGCTTTGTGGGCGAATAAGTGGCGTTGTTGGGACTTTAGTGAAATCGAACTCTTCTTCAAAATCACTGGCAATAACGCTGACGAGAATTGAATCCTCGAGTAAGTCATTGAGCGCGACACCAAATTTGATGTCAATATTATTGCTTCCACTAGTTTCAATGATCCAGTCAACTGTGTGTTGAGCCTCATATAAACTGACATTAGTTCCACATGTGACAGCAACAATTGCTTTGCGAGCACCATGAAGACTGGCCTCTAGTAGTGGAGAATTAACAGCATTTTGCGCGGCTTGACGCGCCTTATCTTTACCGGTTCCCATTCCAAAACCAATCAGTGAGATTCCACTATCCTTAAGCGTGTTTTTAACATCGGCAAAGTCAAGATTAATGACGGCCGGCATCAGAATCAGATCAACAACTGTTTTAACTGATTGCGCTAATACTTTATCAGACTCACTAAATGCATCACTAATTGGCCGATTACCATTGACCATTAATAATTTATCATTACTGACGACGATGATACTATCGACGACATCTTTTAAATTACCTAATCCTTCAACAGAATTAGCAATACGCTTTTTACCTTCAAATGTAAAGGGTCGCGTTACAATTGCGATTGTAAGAGCGCCACTACGTTTAGCAATTTGGGCGATAATTGGGGCAGCTCCTGTGCCAGTACCGCCACCCATTCCTGCGGCAATAAAGACCAAATCAGCACCCTCGACTATTTTTTCGATTTGCTCGGTACTATATTCAGCAGCTTCACGGCCAACACTAGGTTCACCACCAGCACCAAGACCATGGGTTATTTCCTCGCCTAATACGAGTCTATTTTTTGCCCGACTTGTCGCTAAGGCTTGTTTATCAGTATTGGCAACCCAAAAGGAAACATTATCAATCTTTTCATCGATCATTCGATTAACAGCGTTGTTACCAGCGCCACCAACACCAATGACAACGATGCGTGCTACAGGTTCAAATTCATCTAAATTGTTCATATAATTAACCTCTATTTCCTTGAGAGTGGTCCGACAGGTGTTTGCTCATCGCCGATTTCTAGCGCATAGCGGGAATAAGCTTTAATTAAGCCAAGGCAAGTAGCAAACTCCGGCTGACGGGCCCCAATGATATTAGCGTGGGCAAATATGTATTTAAGATGATTATCTTGCGCCGCTAGATAATGGTTGTAGCCATGTAATTTAGCCGCACCCCCAGTGAGAATAACTTGGAGTCCATCAAGTGATTTTATTTTTTGTGATTTCGCAAGAATAACGAGCGTATCATCTAGATTTCGTTGGTGTTCATCAAGAAACTCCTTGATTACACGGGTTAAATCTTTACTTGTTACCTTACGACCATCTCTAGTTGTAACTAAATTAAATTGCGTTTTAATTGGATTAATATCATAGCCATATACTTTTTTTAATTGTTCCGCATCGCTATAAGAAATGTCGAGTTTTTCCGCGATAAAACTGGTCAGCTGATGACCACCTAGTTTAAAAGTTTTGGAAAAGAACAAGCGCCCATTTCCATAAAAGCTCACACTAGTACGTTCGCCAGCAAAGTCGACAACAATAAAGTTCGAGCCAATATTTTTTTGTTGACCATAAAGTTCGCCAATCGCATATGTTTCAACAAATGTTTTTAATACTTTTAATCCAGCATTCTCACAAGCCTTCAAATATGAGTTATAAAGCCAAAGCGGGAGAACATGAAAAAAGGCATCAAGCGCAAGTATCGATGTTGTTTCGCCCAACGGAGCACTATGAAAAATCCGTCCCGAATCAACTGTAAAATTAATTGGGACAATACTGACTATTTGCTTTTGTGCATCAATCTTGGATTTTCTAAATTGTGAAGTCAAGTTTGTCACATCTATTTTTTCAACTTTAGAACCGACAAGATTTGTTTGATTATGGCCGGCATAAATTTCTAGGTCAAGCGAAGGAAGGGCTAAAACAACCTCTTCGATGGTTAAACCTAGATGTTCATTTGCCGCTTCAACAAGCGACTTAATCGCGCTTGAAACACCATTAGCCTCGACAATTTGGCCATCACGAATAAAGTTTTCATAAAGAAAAGTATTGGCATAAAGAACGACTGGTTTATGCTCAATTTCATAGCCGACTGTGAGTTTGATTCCACTGTGACCGATTTCAAGTGTGTTGATTGCTTTATCCATAAATATCTATTTAACTACTTGTAATTATACTTTATATAATTAGCTTTGACAAGAAAACCCGTATTGTTTAATAAAAAACTAATTTTATCCTAAATTTAGATGTTTAATACTAAATTGCCCCTAAAAAACGCCTAATTTTCAAATAAAAAAAGGGTCACTAGAGGAGAGAGAGTAAGCGACCCTTTAATTGTTCTAGGTATCAACCTAGGGGAGAATAACTATAGTAAGGTCAATTCACCACTAATAATTTCTTGGGAATTGGCTTTATCATCGCTTGCAACGCTTGTAGTTTCTTCACTAGTTTGCGCAGCCTGAAGATTTTGAATTTCGATGGTTATTTGGCGAGCTGGAACAATGGCGATTAGGCCAATTGCCACCATGAAAGCGGTCGTAATGCCTAGCTTACGAAAACGGTAGTACCAGGTTCGATGTCCTGTCTTGGTTAATTTGTCTCTCATCATATTATCGTCCTCGCTTTCTTTCAATAATTCTAAGTTTTGCGCTACTCGCGCGGGGGTTTTGTGCTAATTCTTCAAGACTAGCAGTAATTACTTTACGATTTACTAGGGCGAACTCAGGTCCAACTTCTTCGCTAGGATGGCGGAGAGGTGCACGGCGGCTCGTTGATTCAATCGTCGCGGCTTTGAAGATTTGTTTGACGATTCGATCTTCAAGACTGTGGAAGGTGATAACTGCTAGTCTTCCATTGATATTGAGTAAGTCTAAGGCGTCTTTAAGGCTGTTTTCGAGTATATTTAGTTCGTTATTAACAACGATTCTTAGCGCTTGGAAGATTGTTTTTGCGGGATGACCCTTTTTACTTAATTCACGAGCGGGAAGACTTTTTTTGATAATGTCGACAAGCTGGAATGTCGTTCTAATTGGCTGGACTTCACGCGCTTTAATTATGTTGTAAGCGATTTTGCCAGCAAATTTACTTTCTGCATAGTCACGGAAGATTTTTGTTAAGGCTTGGAGCGAATAAGTATTAACAACTATTTCAGCGGTAAGATGGTTATGGTCCTGGTCCATTCGCATATCCAAATTGCTATCAAAGCGGTATGAGAAGCCCCGACTACCCTCATCAAACTGCGGGCTGCTAACTCCTAAATCAATGAGTATTGCATCAACACCAGTGACATTTAAGTATTCAAGATTATCCTTGGCGTTAATAAAATTTGTATGAATAATCGTGAAGTTTGCACCGATTTCACTTAGTCTTGTTTTCGATTGTTCAATCGCTTCAATATCTTGATCAAATGCATAGAGATGACCATTTTGAATAATCTTAAGTATTTCCGCACTATGACCACCACGACCAAGCGTATAGTCAAGGGCAATACTTTTAGAAGATAAATTAAGTCCTTCGATAACTTCGTTTAAGAGCACGGGAGCATGACTACTCACGATGTCCGCCTAGCTTATCGGCAATGGTTGCAAGATTTTGTGAGGTATTGCTCCGATATGATTCAAACTCACTACGATTCCATACTTCAAAGTGATCCCCGACACCGACAATAGTGACATCACTACTTATTTTGTAATGGTCGAGTACTGCTTTTGGCAGTGATAGACGATTATGGCTATCTACTTCTAATTCAACAATACTTGCATAAATGTTACGAAGGTAAGCCCGATCATTACTTGAAGTAAACTCATAACTTTTAAGTTTTTCAATTAGAGTATCAAAATAAGTTTGTGGGTAGATGCTAATGCAACCTTCAAAACCTTCGATGATGAATACCTTTGCTTTTTCCCCAACTGTCGGGCGGAATCTACTTGGTACAACCATTCGACCTTTGTTATCTAGGTTATGATTGAAGTTTCCAAAAAACATTATGTCCCACTTTCTCCCACTTAAGTAATTTCATTATAGTTAAAATGCATTTACTTTGTAAAGGAAAAAAGCAAAAAAACATAAATTTGTTTGTCGCCATTAAAAAAAGCCCAATTAATTGGGCTTAACTTATTTTTCTTATCAATCAGGGAAATCTTCTAAATCAATATCATTGAAGGGATTATTATGAACATTTCGCGTCTTAATATATTCATCTTCACGCATAACCTCGACTATTTCATCACCAAGTGGCAGCTTTGCCCCTGGTTTAATTACCCGAAGTGGGATATGAGCAAGAATTAATCCAAAAATATATTGATCAAGTTCAATTAATGGACCTCGTTCAAAGAAAACATCTTCTTCATCATCATCTTGTTTATTGGAGAAAAATAGTTCATCACTTATTTGTAACTTTTGTTGAAAAATATCAAGTGTATATGCACATTCTAAATCCAAAACCCCTGTCAAATCGATGGAAACATGGACAAGCTCGCCCTTATAAGAAACAAGCGCTTTGGCCACAAGATCGTGGATCCCTTTGAGCGAAAAGTTGGCACTTAAGTCAAATCTACTTGCGTCAATTTCTTCAACTACTTGAAAACTTTCGCGGAGAGCAAGACTTGTATTAATCTTCATACTAGGCTCTCAGCTTGACACCAAACTTTTTATCAAGTGTCATTTTTACTTTCTCTTCAATCGTCTTAATATCAGTGTCAACAAGTGTCCGTTTCTCATCTTGATAGGTGATTTTTAGGGCAACTGACTTAGTGTCATCAGCAAGGGCAGAACCACGGTAAATGTCGAAGACATCGACATTTTTAATTGTCTTCCGATCTACTTTTTTAACCTCTTCGACAATCACTTTAAGCGATATTTCTTCAGCGACCACTAGTGCCAAGTCACGAGTAACACTTGGGAACGGCGGGACCGGGACCATCTTTGTTAGACTTGTCTTTAGTTGATATATTTCACTCAAATCTAGTTCGAACGCAATAACGGCCGTTTTATTAAAGTTACGCGATGCCAGAACTTTAGGATGTAGTTCACCGAAAACACCAACGAGGCGATTACCAATTAAAACTTTAGCGCTGCGACCAGGATGAAATTCTTCACCACCTAAATCGAACTCCACGATTTGATAGCGGCTATCTTTAATTTCTAAAAGCGAAAACACACCTTCGATCAAGCCTTTGGCATCATAAAAATCAAATGCTTGTTTTTTTAGCAAGCCCTGAATGAGACGTTCACCAACAAGCAGTCCACCAAGGTGCAATGCCTGTGTATTTTCACCATACACATCACTAGTTTCAAATAGCCCAAAATTAGTTTGTTGCCGGGCATAATTATACTGGGCGACCCCAAGTAGTGAGGGAATAAGATTTAGCCGTAAAAACTTGTGTTCTGGTGTCATTGGGTGAGCAAGTTCGACCCTCGAGGCTTGATTAATATATTTAAACGACTCGACTTCTTCTTCACTGACAAGTGTATAAGTAAGTGTTTCATGTAAACCTCGAGACTGGATGAAACGGCGAACAAGATTATTTTTACTTTGTTGAGGTGAATAACCACCACTTACTGTCCTAGTACTTGGCAATTCACTTTTAATATTATAAAAACCTTGGATCCGAATTAATTCTTCGGCAAGATCAGCTTTATCACTAATGTCGATTCGATAGGGTGGGATGACAACGTATAGTGTATTAGCGCGTTCGCTGACACTCATATGCAAACGTTCAAAAGTTGCGACAATTGCTTCTAATGAGAAATCTGTCCCTAATAGATTGTTTAAGTAGTCAGATGTTACTTCAATGACCTTTTGATTGTGATCTATATGATCGTCATTGACGATGTTTGTTTGATCATTTGGCTCACAAATTTGACTAACTAATGCCGAAGCAAAGTTAAGAACTTTTTCGGTGATATGTGGGTTAATCCCCTTCGCAAATCTTTGGCTGGCTTCACTAGTTAAATTTAGGCGGGTCGATGTAACGCGGATAGCAGCGCGGTCAAAATAAGCCGCCTCAATTGCCACATTTTTAGTTGATGCTGTCACCGCACTATTTTGTCCACCTAAGACACCAGCAATCCCAACGGGCTTGTTATCAATTAGAACGACAAGATCACCTTTTTCTAGTTGATATCTTTTATTATCTAGGCCAATAAACTCCTGATTAATGTCATCTCTTACAGAAAAATTAAGCGATTCTAATTTATCAATATCGTACATGTGTAGTGGTTGTCCGGTTAAAAGCATTACGTAGTTTCCGATATCAACAATATTATTGACCGAACGTTGTCCAAGTGACACTAGACTATTAACCAACCATTTTGGCGAAGGACCAACCTTGACACCATACAGTTCCTTGATTGCAAATTGTGGACATTTGTCTGTCTTTGTTTTAACTGTTGCGGTCGCCATTTTTGTTACACGACCATCAAAAACAGGTATTTTTACTTCGCGCTCAAAAAGCGCAGCTAATTCACGAGCTAAATTATAAATCGCCAGCACATCACTACGATTAGCAAGCGGACGAACATCAAAAATTGTATCATCGAGCCCAAGATAATTTAAAACATCTTCACTCCCAACTTTAGCTTCATCATCAAGTAGTGCAATGCCAATTGTGTCGTCTTCGGATAAATATTTTTCGTCGACACCTAGTTCTAAAAGTGAACAGCACATCCCATTACTTTCATAGCCATGAATTACCGTTTTCCTGATTGTTATATCTTTGAGAACAGCCCCTTCACGAGCAACTATTACCTTGGCGTCTTTTTTGACATTAGGTGCTCCACAAATAATTTGATTGCTGCCATATTTTGATCCCATAAATACTTCTAAAAGATTTAAATGATCACTGCCTTCAACCTTTTCAATCTTGGAAATTTGGCCAATTACGAGATTGGTTCCAACCGCAAGAGGATAAAAAGATTCGACCTCAATCCCAGCAAATGTCAGTTTATGAGCGATTTCTTCATCACTAATTTCTGACAAATTAACAAATTGACTTAATATTTTTCTTGATACTAACATATTTTTCCCTCTACTTCCGACTAAACTGCTTGATAAAGCGAATGTCATTTTGATAAATACGACGAATGTCATCAATTTTATATCGAAGCATGGCAACACGTTCGATGCCAATACCAAAGGCAAACCCCGAAAATTCACTACTTTCGAAGCCATTAATATCAAGGACGTGAGGATTAACCATCCCTCCGCCTAATATTTCAATCCAGCCTGTCCCTTTACAGGTTGAGCAGCCCTTGCCATTACATTCATGACAGCTAACATCAACTTCCACGCTTGGTTCAGTAAATGGGAAATAACTACTTCTAAATCTTGTCTTTCTTTCCTCGCCAAACATTTTTTTAATAAATACATCGAGTGTTGCATGTAAATGACCGATATTTATATTACGACCAACAAGCAAACCTTCAACTTGGCCAAATTGATGAGAATGGGTCATATCATCATCATCACGTCGATAAACTTTGCCAGGACAAACAATTTTTATGGTATCTTCCTTGTCGGCCTTAGCCTGCATTACCCGCGCTTGGACAGGTGATGTATGCGTTCTTAACAAGCGATTAGCGTCGATATAGAAACTATCTTGCATATCACGTGCCGGATGGTTTTGGGGAATGTTTAAAAGTGTAAAATTATATTCATCAGTTTCAAGTTCTGGACCAACACTGACCTGATATCCCATTTCAATAAATATTTCTTCAATTTCATCTTTGATCAACCAAAAAGGATTTTTATAGCCCCATTCTTCATGACTACCAGGCAAAGTTATGTCGATTTTTTCTTTTTTAAGCCTTTGATTTAACGCTATTTCTTCAAGTTTTTGATTGGCGTTAGCTAAGGCAAGGACGAGCTCATCACGTAAAAGATTAACGGCTTCACCATAATCTTTCTTGTCCTCGTTAGCGATGTTTCTTATTTCACCAAGTAACAGTGACACTTTGCCCTTCTTGGCTAGATAAAGGTTACGAACATCACTAAGTTCCTCGAGGTTCTTAGCGTCGGAAATTTTAGCTAAAACTTCCTGTTTTAAACTATCAAAATTAAACTTACCCATATTTCCTCCTAAAAAATAAAAAAGCCATTCATGAGGAACGACTCTTGCCGTGGTACCATCCTAATTCGTTATACGCACTTAATTTTGGTTTTAACGTTACCACCGGGTCATCAACCTGCTCCAAGGTGAATTCACTACTGCTAGTTGGAATGGTCACACTGTTCATTCTTCCCTTTAAACTAGTAGAAGTAGTTACTACTCCTCATCATTGCAAAATTATTATAACATAATAAATTATCAATAAAATACAATTTCCTTACCCATTTTTATTTACATAAATGTGATGCATGATAATTGAAGCGGCAACACCGGCATTAAGTGAATCAATTTCTTGATTCATCGCTATTTTTAACCGCGTATCAGCGATATCAAGTAGATTTTGACTGACGCCTTTAGCCTCATTTCCGATTACAACAATAACATTTTCGTAACTTTTAATATTTTCTAAGTGACTAGCCTGCTCTAATGTCGTAACCACAAGGTGATATCCTTTTCTTTTTAGTTGAACAAGGACCTGTTGGTCGGCTACTTCTAAATCTAGAAAAAAATGGGCTCCTTGCGCACTTGCCACAACTTTATCATGATAAAAATCTACACTGTTAGGACTGGCGATCACGCTTGTGAAACCAAAAGCCAGTGCACTTCGAAGAATTGTACCTAAGTTACCTGGATCTCGTAAGTCATCTAAATATAAAATTGCTCGCACATCACTAAATTTATTCGTATGTTTGCGACAAATGCCAAAAATACCTGGAGTTGTCTTAAAACTAGAAAGTTTTTCGGCGACGCTTTGATTAATGACATAATGTTCGACCCCATAGGGATTATCATCATCGACACTAATATAAGCTAACAAAGCATGAGCAGATGCTGCCATTTCCACTAAATGAGCCCCTTCAACAAGGAATATATCACTATTTTTGTCATTTTTTATTTGCACCCATGCTTTTACTTGTGGATTTTGCCGGCTTGTAATTTTATACGTTTCCATAATTTCCTCGCTTTAAGTTGTTTGCTAGTTTTTGATAATTCGGACAATATTTAGTAACAAGGTCATAAAAGTTTTTTTGATGTCCACCAATAAAATAGTGGGCAAGTTCATGAATGACAATCGCATCGATGATTTCAGGGTGATAGTGAATAAGTAGGTGATTGAATGTTAGTGTCCGTGTTTTTAGTGAGTTGGTCCCCCACCTTGTTTTCATCATCAAAACCCTTACTTTATGGTCAATGGGAATTTCCATTATTGCTTCAAAAACATCAACTCGTCGTTTTAAATAATCAAGAAACGGTTTTTTAGTCTTGGCGAAGAATTCACTACGACTTGTGACAAAACCATCATTAACCATATCTTGATATGAATCATAGCGAAGGCCATAATAATATAAAATCTCTTGAGTAAGGGGCTTTTTTATGTCGATAAGGTTTAGTATCTGCCGCTCTTTTTCATAAAAAAGTGTTTTGATCTCATTTTGGCTCGTGTGATAGGGAGCCGACACTTTAAAAAAGTGATTGATATTATCGTAGCGAAAAATTATGCGCCTAATTTTTTTTATGGTGATTACAAGTGTTTGTTCACCACGATAGGAATTAAGTTTTATTTCATATTGTTTGCGCTTTTTCACCATAATCAAATTATAACAAAAAAGTCCACATACTTGTTATTTGTTATATAATTATAAATATGGAAACAATTCTTGTCTCAGCATGTTTACTTGGTTGTGCTTGTCGCTTCGATGGTCGCGCTAATTTTAACGAACAAATTTCATTACTAAGAGAAAAATACAAAGTCATTATTGTTTGTCCGGAAGTCGATGGTGGGCTACCTGTTCCACGGACTCCTAGTGAAATTCAAGGTGACAAAGTAATCAATAAACTAGGTGAAGATAAGACGCTTAATTTTAAGAGGGGGGCTGAAATTGCCCTCAAAGCAGCACAAAAGCACGGAGCTAAAATCGCAATCCTCAAGGCTAAAAGTCCAAGTTGTGGTTCAGGTAAAATCTATGATGGGACATTTACCTCAACGCTTATTGATGGTGATGGCTTCACGACTCGTCTATTAAAAAAACATGGAATAAGTGTTTATAACGAAACAAACTTTCAAGAATTATTATGATTAAAACGAAAAAAATTGTTTTGGCTGGCTTATTTACGGCCTTGGCATTTATCTTTACCTACTTTGTAAGAATCCCTATTTCTGCAACTGGGTATTTTAATATTGGTGATGCCTTTATCATTCTTAGTGCAATCATTATTGATCCGATATCAGGTCTACTTGTTGGCATCCTTGCCGGAACGATGAGTGACTTAGTTGCCGGTTATGTCGCCTTTATTCCCTTTACTATTGTCGCTAAGGGACTTGAAGCAATTGTAGCGGGACTAATTTATCAAAAACTTAGGGGCCCACTTCGTTATAGTGGAATTATATTAGGCCCGCTTTTGATGGTCATTGTCTATGCATTTAGTTACTGGATCTTATTTGATTTTAATCTGATGCTCGCCAGTATCCCCCTCGATCTTCTCCAAGCCGCCATTGCTGTTATTCTTAGTTTTGCCCTTATAAAAGTATTCGAGAAAACCCCATTTCTAAATAAATAGGGCAAATTGTATAAAGAAAAAAGGCCCGTATTATCGGACCTTTTACTATAATAAAATTATTGAAACTTTGTTAGTTTTAATTCGGCAAGTGTTTTTTTGTCAACAGCTTTAATTACTTCAACTAGTAAATCAATTGCAGCATCGAAGTCCTTGCGGTTGACAATACTTACATGGGAATGGAAATAACGGCAGGGCAAGGAAACGGTCATGTTCACAACACCATTACCAAACTTATGAATTTCACCACTATCAGTTCCGCCTGCGGTCAAGAGGTCGTAAGTATAGTTAATGCCTTTTTCTTTGGCAACTCCTTCGACAAAATCAAAGAATCCCCGGTGAGCAATCACACTTCCATCCATTACACTTAACGCGACACCAGCTCCTAATTTAGTTGGATTGTCTGGTGAACCAGGTAGGTCATAACTCATCGTCACATCGACACCAAAGGATATGTCAGGTTTGACAACATTAGTCGATGTTTTAGCCCCCCGAAGACCGACTTCTTCTTGGACACTAGCCACAAAGGCGACATTTGCCTTATGACCCTCTTTTTTTAAACGTTTAATAACTTCAATTCCGACTGCCACACTAACACGGTCATCCCAGGCTTTGCCTAAGAGTGATTCACCATCATTTAGTACTCTAAACTTTTGTAAAGGAACAATTGGATCACCAACACGAATGCCAAGTTTTTCCACTGCTTCCTTATCTTTAACGCCTAGATCAAGGTACATATCCTTGATTTCCATTACTTTGTTCCGTGCTTCAGCTGGCATCCCATGTGGGGGTTGAGCGCCAGTTACGCCGACAAATTCTTTTCCATCACGGGTGATCACTGTCCATTCATGGGCGAGCACGACATGACCCCACCATCCACCAACAGGGTGGAGGCGAATAAAGCCACTTTTTTCAATGCGACCAACAAGGAAACCAACCTCGTCCATATGGGCACTAAAGGAAACAACTGGTTGTCCTTCTTCCCCATCAAGGCGAGCGATAACACTGCCAAGATTATCAAATTCAATCCGGTCAGCAACTGGTTGTAATTCTTCTTTTACTAATTTGGCAACGCGATGTTCGTCACCACTGACGCCAGCTACTTCACTAAGACGTCTAAGTAAATCTAATCTTTCATCTAATTTCATAAAGTCCTCTTTTCTAATAATTATCTTTTTGTCGTTGATAGTTTACCATCAATTTATTTTCATAGGCAGCAAAGATTTCTTGTTTTGTGAATGAAAGCGCTTGCCCGAGCGCAATAAAATCACTAAACGCTTGATAAAAACTAATTTGGTCTTCGATTTTAGCAAATTCAGCGATACTTTGATAACAGCTGATAAACTTTTCGCTTAGGTCCCCTTCTTCTAGTTCTTGCTCAAAGACCGGTAATTGAATGTCATTAGCAAGGGCGAGCGAAAGAATGAAATGAAGACCATCAGCATATTCATCAAGTAAACGTGTTCGACTTTCACTAGGTTTAAGTGACCAAAATTTAAAAGTTTTTGTGGCGTTAGCAAGCTCGCCAAGTTCAACAAGAAACGCTAAAAGGCGCCGTCTTTTTGTTGTTTGGTAATCAACATTATGGTTTTTGTGAATAAGCTTATCTAGTTCGGCTTGTTTTAAAAGTAAAGCATTAAAGTCGAACGTCATACTATAACTTCTCTAAGTGCCAAACATCATCAATATATTGTTGAATAGTCCGATCACTACTGAAGTAGCCACTTTTAGCAATATTAATCAAGCACGACTTGGCCCAAGATTTGCGGTCGCGGTAGTAGCTAACAATATCATCACTTTTTTGAATATAGGCACGAAAATCTTCTAATATCATATATTCATCGCCACGATGCATTAATTCATCAAAAATAGCGCGGAACCGATCGTGATTTCCATCACTCCAAGTTCCATCAATCAGACTATCGACAATGCGATGAATATCTTGGTCATCACTATAAATGTCCCAGGGGGAATAGCCCTTAGTCTTAAGTTGTGCTACTTCGTTTTCCCTCAGTCCAAAGATAAATGAATGTTCATCACCAACTCGTTCATTGATTTCAACATTAGCGCCATCAAGTGTGCCAAGGGTAAGCGCCCCGTTCATCATAAACTTCATATTACCTGTACCACTAGCTTCTTTACCTGCTGTACTAATTTGTTCACTAATATCTGCCGCAGGAATAATAATTTCTGCACTGCTAACACCATAGTTTTCAATAAAGACAACTTTGATAAATTTTGATATTTCTTCATCATTATTAACAACATCAGCGACAGCGATAATAAGTTCGATGACTTTTTTTGCAAAGTGATAACTTGGTGCGGCTTTTGCTCCAAAGAAGAATGTGATTGGATGGATGCGGAATGCGGCATCTTCCTTCATTTTAAAATATAAATACATGATTCTAAACACGTTCATTAGTTGACGCTTATAGGCATGTAGACGTTTAACTTGAACATCAAAAATTGAATCGACATCAAGATCTAAATTATTATGTTGTTTAACATAGTCAACTAATTGTTGCTTTTTCAGCCGTTTAATTTTAAGAAACTCAGCCTGTACTTCTTTATCAGCGGCAAAGGGCATAAATTTTTCTAGTAAATCTGGTTTGATAATCCATTCATCACCAATTTTTTTGCTTACGAGGCCACTGAGTTCTTGATTGGCATAAACAAACCACCGTCGATGTGTAATACCATTAGTTTTATTGTTAAATTTCCGTGGGAATAAATCATAGAAATCTCTAAATGTTTCACGCTTTAAAATATCGGTATGTAAGGCTGCGACACCATTTACGGAAAAGGCAGTAAACAGAGCAATATTTGTCATATGAATCATGCCATCACGTAAAATCGCCATATTCTTTCTTGCGTTTTGATCAAATCCTTGTTCAACAAAGTAGATTTGACTGCGCCGATGAATTTCTTCAATAATCATATAGACGCGTGGAACTAGACGTTGTACATAAGTGATTGGCCATTTTTCAAGGGCTTCCACCATAACAGTATGGTTAGTGTATGCCATACTCTTTCGTGCTTGTTCCCATGCTTCTTCCCAACCAAAATTATAATCGTCCATCAAAATCCGCATTAGTTCAGGGATTGCAAGAATCGGATGCGTATCATTGAGTTGAAAAACAAACTTTTCATGAAAATTCTTCAGGGTCTTATATTTTCTAAAATGTCCCCTAGTCGCACTTTGAAGTCCCGCTGAGACAAGGAAATATTGCTGACGTAATCTAAGAATTTTTCCATGTTCGGTACTATCATCAGGATAAAGACCATGATTGATTTGTTTTAGGGTTGTTAAATATTCTTCAAATGGTTGATCATCAGGAAGGTTTTCTTCACTTGGTTCAGCACTCCAAAGCCGTAATGTATTGGCAACATTGTTGCGATAACCAATCACACTTAAATCATAAGGTACTGCTTTAACACAAACAGGATTAACTGTTTTTACACCATATCCTCCACCCTGTTTAGCGTAAGTTTCAGCGCTGCCATAAAATTTAACTTCGACTGAATGTTTTGGTTTTCTAACTTCCCAAACATTACCATTAACAAGCCATTGATCAGGAACTTCAATCTGTTTGCTATTGACAATTTTTTGCCGGAAAAAACCATATTCATAGCGAATACAATTGCCATGACCTGGATAGCCAAGCGAAGCAATTGAATCAAGGAAACAGGCTGCAAGACGGCCAAGGCCTCCATTACCTAGACCAGCATCACTTTCTTGTTCTTCTAAATCATGGATATCAATCCCGAGCTCTTTAAGTCCATCTTTCGCTACTTGATAAATACCTAGGTTCATCAAGTTACTTGTGAGTAGACGACCAATTAAAAATTCCATTGAAAAATAGATTAATTGTCTCTTGTTGTTATGTAGTATATTTTCGCGCGTTGAACGCCAATCATGATTAGCATAATCGCGGACCATTGTCCCAAGAATATCATATCGTTCAGTGATATGACTTTCTTTGACACCACGACCATATTTTTCACTTAGCCTCCGTTCAAATTCGACGGAAAAGTCTTTTTTGTTATCAAACATTTTATTATCTCCTATTTCTTTTGTTTTAGTTTAAAGATCATTGCCCCAAATGAAGCCATTTTTATTGTTAGTGAATATGGACGATTTTCTGGTCCTTGATAGTTGTTTGACTTAAGGGGTAAACCATTGTATTGGTTCCATCCGCCATAAACATCTTTATCACTATTAAATATTTCTTCATAGACACCAGGGACATTTAGTCCAATATCATACTCATCGTAATAGTTCGAAGTCATGTTGAAGACAAACACAAGATGGGAGTCTTCAAATTGACGTTCAAAAGCAAACACTGATTGCTGAGCATTATCAACCATCAACCAGCGGAAATTGCTCGGGTTATGTTCTTGCATATACATCGCCTTTTCTGAGCGATAAATTAGGTTTAAGTCACGAACTAAACGTGAGATTGAATCATGTTTCGGGAATGTTTTTAGCATCCAAGGTAAAGATTTTTGTTCATTCCATTCATCAAAACTCGCCATTTCATTACCCATAAAATTGAGTTTTTTACCGGGATGGCCAAATTGATATGATAAAAGATTTCGTAAATTTGCAAACTTAATATCATAGTTTCCCCACATTTTATTAATAATTGTTCCTTTGCCATGAACAACTTCATCGTGGGAGAGTGGAAGCATGAAATTATCACTATAAAAATAGTGCATACTAAAAGTTAATTGATTGTGATCATATTTTTTATAAATCGGGTCTTTGCTGTAATACTTAAGGGTATCATTCATCCACCCCAAGTCCCATTTATAGTCAAAGCCTAATCCACCAAATTCAAGGGGCCGAGTTACACCTGAGTAATCACTACTATCTTCGGCAATCATGATAACACTTGGGTGTTGATAGTGAATTTTGCCATTGAGACGTTTAATAAACTCAATTCCGCCTGTATTTTCACCGCGCTCCTTGTTTCCGTCCCAAAAAATGACGTTACTAACAGCATCAATTCTAATTCCATCAAAATGGAAATATTCGACAAAGAAGTTAACTGCTGACATAAGAAAACTACGAACAGGATCCTTGCCTAAATCAAATTGTGGTGAACCCCATTGGCTATAGGTGTTAGTTGGATCACTATATTCATACATGTGGGAACCATCAAATTCGAGTAAACCATGAGCGTCTACCGCGAAGTGAACAATAACAAAGTCGAGAATAACGCCAATGCCCGCCTGATGCATCCGATCAACAAAACTCATCAATTGAAAGGGATTGCCATAGCGGCTGTCGACACTGAAAAAGCCAGTAGCTTGATAGCCCCAACTACCATCAAAGGGATATTGGGTGATTGGCATAATTTCAACATGCGTAAAACCATGTTCTTTAACATAAGGAATTAAATAGTCGGCGACTTCTTCATAAGAAATGTCACGACCATCAACTTTTCCTTTCCAAGAACCAAGGTGAAGTTCATAAATACTCATTGGTTCATCAAAACAACGTGTTCTTTTTTCCATGTAGTCTTTGTCATGGAAGACAAAATTTTCAATAGCAAAAGTCCTAGAGCAAGTGCCAGGCGGTCTTTCACTAAAAAACGCATATGGGTCTGCCTTATCAACATAAACTCCATGCGCGTTGCGGAAATGATACTTATAAGATTGATAGTCAACCAAGTCAGGCACAAAAACTTCAAAAATGCCGCGATCATCGATTTTACTCATTTGATTGACACCAGGTTGCCACCCATTCCATTCACCAATTACAGACACATCGCTTGCAAGTGGTGCATATAGACGGAAGATGAAACCCTTTGTTGTTTTCGGATTCTTGGGTTTGCGTCCTTTTGCTGAGGCAGGACGTGGTATTTCTTTTTCTGCGAGATGAGCACCAAAGTATTTATAGGCATCTATGCTTTGTCCCATCAAGAATTCATCATAAAAATTCATAGCTCTCCTCCACTAGGTTTATTATACGGATTTTTGTCCTACTTTAAAACATTAATATATTAAAAAGAAATGTTTTATGTAATAATTAATTTGCAATTATCAAACAAGGAGTACTATATCATGAGTAAAAAAATCATGGCCGTTAACGCTGGAAGTTCATCGGTCAAATTTAAAATGTTTCTAATGCCTGAGGAAAAAGTTATTTGTAGTGGAATTGCCGACCGTGTTGGCTGGGAAGATGCAATGTTTAAAATAAAATTTAATGGCACTGAAAAAAAAGTAACTCTACCCATTCTCAACCATGAAATCGCAGTTAAGTTGATTCTTGACAGTTTGATTGAAGAAAAAATCGTTGCCTCATATGAAGAGATTGAAGTAGTTGGTCACCGCGTTGTTCAAGGTGGCAAATTTTATAACGATTCCGTCATTTTTGATCAAAATGTAGCTGATAAAGTCGCCTCTTTAATTCCACTAGCGCCTCTCCACAATAAACCACATTTAATGGGATATGAAACTTTTAAAAATCTTCTCCCTAACGCTAAAAACGTCGCTGTTTTTGATACCGCCTTTCATCAAACAATGGCTGCTCAAGACTATATGTTTCCAATTCCTTATGAATTTTATGAAAAATATGACATTCGCCGTTATGGTGCCCATGGTACTAGTCATAAATATATGACAATCGAAGGCGAAAAACTCATTGCTGACACCAAAGAAAAGCGAATTGTCACCTGCCATATCGGTAGTGGTGCTTCAATCAGTGCAGTTAAAAATGGTAAGTGTGTTGCAACATCAATGGGTCTAACTCCGCTTGGCGGAATCATGATGGGAACAAGAACCGGTGACATTGATCCAAGTGTAATGTGGTATGCCTGTAAAATGGAAAACAAAGACATTTTTGAAATGTATGATATTTTTAACAAGAAATCAGGAATGCTCGGAGTTTCAGGTTTTTCTAATGATAGTCGTGACATCGATGAGGCAATTCTTGAAGGCAATCCCCGGGCCATTTTAACTGATCAATTATTTGTTCGCCGGACAGTTGACTTTGTTGCCCAGTATATCGCCCGGCTTGGTGGTGCTGATCTAATCGTATTTTCCGCAGGAATTGGTGAGAACTCATCAAAATTCAGACGCAAAGTTATTAATGAATTAAGTGGTGCTTTTGGACTTGAACTTGACGAAGACGCTAATAGCAAGCGTGGTTCAATCCAAGTAATATCAACCGCTAAGAGTAAAATCAAGATTGCCGTCATTCCCACTGATGAAGAACTGATGATTGCCCGCGATTGTTACCGCCTCTCAAATTAAATATATTTACAAAATGCTTGTTAATCGCAAGCATTTTTATTATCCTATAATGCTTGGAGGAATATATGAAAGAATTTAGCCCATCACTTAACCGTAGAGCCAAGGAGTATTATCCGTTTGCGCTCAAATTAGTCGAAAAAATTAAGGAACATGATCGTATTGCGGTCTTTGCTCATAAAACACCAGATCCAGACGCACTCGGTAGTGAGTATGGAATGTATTACTGGTTGAAAGATAATTTTCCCAACAAAGAAATAAAAGTTTTTGGTGAAGATCATCAGTTTTATTCGCCAACACTTTATCCTCTTCTTGACAAGGAAGATGATAGCTGGTTTGCAAAACCTTTCTTTGCCATCATTGTTGACCTTGGAAATATGGGGCGCTGTAGTGAACCACGGGCAAGTAAAGCTACATATACTGCTAAAATTGACCATCATCCTAATGTCGAACCTTATGGAGACATTATGCTAGTTGATAACAATGCTGTCGCCGTAAGTGAAATGCTTGCAGTGATGTTTTTAAGTCTCAGCGATGAATATATTCTAAGTAAAGAAACCGGCAAAATGCTCTTCTCAGGTATTGTTGGTGACAGTGGCCGCTTTAAATATGCGACAACAAGCGCAACTACTTTTGCTGCTGTCGAACAAATTCTTGAACTAGGTGTTGATATGAATGAAGACGTCTACTCAAAGCTTTACACTGGTGATTTAGAAGACCTTTATACCAAACGGTATATTCTTGATCAATTTAAAGTCACTGATAATGGTTTTGCTTATTATGTACTAGATGCCGAAGCACAAAAAACAATCAATATTACCCCAGAACGTGGTAAAGAAAACGTCAATATTTTTTCAGGAATTCAGGGCATTCAAGCCTGGGCCGCAATCACCGAAGATATTGAAGAAAAAAGATGGCGTGTCTCTCTTCGGAGCGCTGGAAAACCAATCAATGAACTAGCGGCTAAATATCGCGGAGGTGGGCACCCACAAGCAAGCGGTGCTTCCTTACTAACACGTGATGAAATCGAAGTATTTGTCGCCGAAGTAAACGAATATCTTAAAGACTAAGCCCAAAGCAATCAAATGATTGCTTTTTTTATGCCTTCTTAGTTTATAAGAAATGATTAATATGCTATATTTGTTAATAGAATTATGAAAGATTTTACCTATTTACATAGCTACAGTGCTTACTCGATTTTAAAGTCAGGAATGAGTGTTAATGACTATGTTTTAGCACTAGAAAAAATTGGTGTCAAAAAAGCCGGACTTAGTGACCTTAGTTTCTTTTATGGTCAGCCTCATTTTTTTAAATTAGCGCGTAAACATAATATTACCCCACTTCTAGGAATCGACATCATCTATGAAGATTTAATTTTGACTTTTTATCCAAAAAACGAAGAAGGATACAAGGCATTAATTGCGATTTCCAAGCAAGCACTTGAAAATAATCTCGTTGATCAAACGATTAAAACCAATCGGGAAAATTTAATTTTAATCATTGGAAACAACCAGGTTTTCACCAATGAACGATTCACAAATGAAGCCAATGGACCCCGCAATATTTTTAAACGGTTTGCCCTTCTTGTTGACGACTTTTTTATTGGATTAGAGCTTGATGAGAACAACAAAAAAATAAAAGATTTAACAAGAGATTTTGCCAGAAAATATGACTACAAATTAGTCGCCTTCCCCCATGTAAAATATGTAAATAGTGATGACGCTATTAGTCAAGAGTTAGCGAAGGCAATCGCTTCATCTAATGAACTTGGTACGACCAAGACAATGCGGGGAACTAATCATCTCTACACGCTTGAACAGCTTGAGGAGCTATATACTAAAGAAGAGTGTGAAAACACTATAAAACTAGCCCAATTAATTGATTTTGAACTTGATAAAAAACGGGGAATTCTCCTTAAATTTCCTCTAGTTGATACTAGTAGTAAACAATTTATAAAACAAGAATGTGATAAGCGACTCAGTACTCTCAATCTCGACACGAACAAATATCGTGATCGACTAGCTTACGAATTAAAAGTAATTGATGATATGGGTTATAATGACTACTTTTTAATTGTTAGTGATTTTGTTAAATTTGCCAAAAATAATCAAATTCTTGTCGGGCCTGGCCGGGGTAGTGCGGCCGGTTCCCTTGTGGCCTTTCTTTTGGATATAACGACAATTGATCCATTAAAATATGATTTACTATTTGAACGCTTTCTCAATCCCGCTCGTCAAACAATGCCCGATATTGATATTGATTTTATGGATGTCCGTCGTGATGAAGTCGTCCACTACTTAAAAAGAAAATATGGCGAAAATAATATTTGTAATATAGTCACATTTCAGACCAACGCTGCTCGCCAGTCTATCCGCGATATTGGTCGAATATATAACATTGACTTAAAGCACATTAACCTTCTGACTAAATCACTGGGGACAACACTTTTAAATCTACGTGATAGTTATCGGAAAATTAAGAGTTTTAAAACCTTAGTTGATAGCGATCCCTTCTATTTAGAGATTATTGCTCTTGCCGCTAAAATTGAGGGATTTCCACGGCAAACAGGCATGCATGCCGCGGGACTAATACTTAACAATGAACCTCTTATAAATTCTTTACCGATATTCACTAATAATGGGATCAATATGAGCCAATATGAAATGGAATATTTAGAAGCTCAAGGATTTCTAAAAATGGATTTATTAGGCCTAACAAATTTAACGACAATTGCCAATACACTAAATCTCATCGAAATCTACCAAGGAATCAAAATCAATTATGAAGATATTCCTTTTGATGACCCTCAGGTTTTCGCGACAATTGCTAGTGAAAAAACGATGGGTATTTTTCAGCTTGAAAGTGGAGGAATGTTACGCGCTATCCGGCAAATTCAGCCCACTGAATTCAATGATATTGTCGCTGTGCTGGCCCTATTCCGGCCTGGACCGATGGAAAACATTCCACTTTATGCACAACGAAAGCTTAATGATAGTAGTGTCAAATATCTAAATGAAGAATTTAAAAAAATACTCGCGCCGACTTATGGCATCATTGTCTATCAAGAACAAATCATGCAAATTGTCCGTGTTATGGCAGGGTTTTCTTATGCTGAAGCAGATTTGTTTCGCCGCGCCATTAGTAAGAAGGATGAAAAACAACTTGAGCGCTTAAAAAAAGATTTTATATCAGGTTCTCTTGCGCAGGGTTATAGCCTTGATGATGCAAATAAAACATTTGCCGATATTCATAAATTTGCCGACTATGGCTTTAATAAATCGCACAGTGTCGCCTATGCAAAACTCGCCTGCCAAATGGCATATTTGAAAACATATTACCCCCTTGAATTTTACGCCGCAATTCTTGATAAAACGACAAATAGTGACACTAAGTTCCCGCAAATTGTCTCAGAAATGAAGCAAATAGGTTTAAAACTACTTCTTCCTTGTGTTAATGAATCAAGCCAAAGTTTTGTGCCAAAAGGGAAAATGCTTAGACTTCCGCTATCAATTATCAAAGGGATAAGTAATGACAAGGCCCAAAGGCTATTAAACGAACGAGAAAAAAATGGGAAGTATTTAAGTCTAGCTAACTTTTTAACTAGGATGAATTTTGTTGATTTAAGTAAAAACGATCTCCGACTATTATGTGAGGCCGGAGCGCTCGATGCTTTCAAACACACACGTAATACTTGTTTGGCCCAGATTGATAATCTTGATCTTTATAAAAATTATGGGCTTGGTGATGAACAAAACTATTTAGCACCAATTGAAATCGAAGTAATTGCTGATGATCAAAAATACCGCATTGCTCGTGAAGTTGAATTAATTGGACTAGCGCTTAGTGATAATCCACTAAAATATATCGACGAAGTAATGAAAAAACAAGGTTTTAGT
The DNA here is from genome assembly GCA_964480275.1 of uncultured Staphylococcaceae bacterium. GTDB lineage: Bacteria > Bacillota_I > Bacilli_A > RFN20 > CAG-826 > DATESG01. Next base: position 32,212 of record CAYZOC010000003.1, read on the forward strand.
AAGATTATTAATCTTAATCAAAATCATCCAAAAATATATGGTTACATTAAAGCCGTTAAAACGATTAAAACAAAAAAAGGTGATCAAATGGCATTTTTAACGCTTAGTGACTATGAAAATGAAATTGATGTGACACTTTTCCCTAATATTTATGCGCGCTATTTTAACCAACTAGATACTAATCGAATTATTGCTATCACTGGTCTTTATCAAGTCCGTGAACAAAAACCCCAAATTGTCGCTAATGAAATTGTTATACTTGAGGAGAACTAAATGAAAAAACTAATAATAATCGATGGAAATTCACTCTTATTCCGTGCATACTACGCAACGCTTGATTACCGTAATCCTGATAAGATTATGCAGACAAGTAGCGGTGTTTATACAAATGCAATTTTTGCTTTTAGCAATATGATGAGTAAAATTTTATCAAGTCTTAATGATGACGAACACATCTTTGTCGCTTTCGATACCGGCGAAAAAACATTTCGCCATCTCGATGATGATACATACAAGGCTAATCGTAAACCTGCACCTGAGCCACTTATTGTTCAGTTCCCAATTGCTCGCGAATTTCTAAATGCCCTCAATATTTTCACATTTGAACTAAACGGATACGAGGCAGATGATTTAGCTGGCACCTTAGCTAAAACCGCCGAAAAAGAAGGCTATTATATCGAAATTTATACTAGTGACCGTGATTATTTACAGTTGATTAGTGATAGAGTCACCATTAAATTAATTAAAAAGGGTATGAGTGACATTGTCGATTTTACGCCCCAACTAATGAATGAGGAGTATGGTTTTGGCCCAGATTACATGGTCGATTATAAGGCATTAGTAGGTGATACTAGTGATAATATTAAAGGGATTCCTGGTGTTGGTGATAAGACGGCAAAAAGATTAATAATTGAATATGGTCATCTTGAAGACATATTAGCAAATGCCCCGTCAATCAAGGGCAAGTTAGGTCAATCATTAGTGGAATTTCAAGAAGTTGGCCGTCATGCAAAACAGTTAGCAACTATTATGTGTGATGTCCAATTACCATTCAAAGTTAAAGACACCGCTTATCGTGGATATGATTTTAGCGAAGCAAACAAATTTGCCCAAAAATATGAGCTGAGAACATTTTTATCAAGGCTTAAACCTCAGCAAAGCAGTGGCAAAAAAAGTGAAGAAATAATTATTAAAACCGTAAAATCGTCGGACAATATCACTTTTGGAGATTTTATCGCTTTCAATTTCGCCCTTGATGATAACAACTACTTTGCAAGTGACTTTTCTGGACTTGCCTTTAGTAACGGCAGTGAAACATACTTTATGAGTAAAGATAATTTGCTAAATGACAAACATTTACTTACGCTCCTCCAATCGCCAGAAATAAAAAAATATACCTATGATTTCAAACGGCAAAAAGTAGCATTAAACCGCTTTAATATTTCCCTTGATGGACTATATTTTGACCTACTTTTAACAGCATATCTTCTTGATTCAACACTCAAAGACGAGGCTAGTTTTGTCTTTAATTTCTTTAATATTCCACTTGAAGTATCAAAAGATACACCTACTAGCGAAATTGCTGGTTATTTAGCCTACTATAGTTTTAATCTGGCTAAAACAGTCATCAACCGTCTCAAAGCTATTGATGCCCTAAAAATTTATCTAGATATTGAACTGCCCCTTGCAAATGTCTTAGCAAAAATGGAAATCGAAGGCTTCCCACTTTCAAAAACAACGCTTGAAGATATCGCTAGTGAATTTAAAACTAAACTTATCGAACTAGAAAAGGATATCCACCAACTGGCTGGTCACGAATTCAATATCAATTCGCCTCAGCAAGTCGCGACAGTTATCTATGATGAATTACAACTAAAGGGCAATCGTAAACGTTCAACATCAGTACAACATTTGGAAGAAATAGCGAAATTTCACCCAATTGTCGGCAAAATTCTTGAATATCGAAAATACGCTAAATTGATGTCGACTTATGTCGATGGACTAATTGCTAACCTCTATAGCGATGGTCTTCTCCACTGCCAATTCAATCAAGCCCTCACGACAACTGGAAGACTTTCTAGTTCAAATCCTAACATGCAAAACATCTCAATTCGTGATCAAGAGGGTCGTGAAATCCGTAAAGCATTCTTTTATGACGATGAGAACTATGAAATATTATCACTTGACTATGCTCAAATTGAACTTCGTATTTTAGCTAGTGTGAGTAAGTGTCAACCACTGATAGATATTTTTAATAAGGGCTATGACATTCATCAAGCAACTGCCGATGCGCTTTTTGGTCCCCTTGCTCAAGATGATGGTGCCCGCCGCAAGGCTAAGGCTGTCAACTTTGGAATTGTATATGGAATTAGTGACTGGGGTCTTAGTGAGCAGTTAAACATTAGTCCTAAAGAAGCAAAATCAATTATTGAGAAGTTTTACCAAACATATCCAGAGATTGCTAGCTATCGCAATAGCATTATTGAAAGTGTCAGCAAAAATAGTTACGTTACGACGCTAAGTGGGCGTCGACGCTACTTGAATGAAATCAACCACGAAAAATATCAAGTTCGTGAATTTGCTAAGCGCGCTGCGACTAATGCCCCAATTCAAGGCACAGCAGCAGACTTAATCAAACTTGCGATGATTAAAGTAGATGAATATTTAAGTAAAAACATGTTTAAGACTCGGCTTGTTCTCCAAATTCATGATGAACTAGTGTTTAAAGTTCATAAAAATGAAAAAGATCGCGTGATCAATAATGTTATTGAAATAATGGAAAACGCCTTAGCTCTCGACGTTAAGATGCATGTTGAGTATCAGGCTGGCCGTAGTTGGTTTGATGCAAAATAAGGAGTACTTATGCCAGAATTACCAGAAGTAGAAACAGTTCGTCAGGTCCTCACTCCCTTGCTTGTTGGTCACACAATAAGCGATATTTTGATTCTAAAAAAACGAATTATAGTCAGTCCTATCGAACAATTCAAACAAGAACTTATCGGTTCTACTTTCACTAAGATTGATCGAATTGGCAAGTATCTTATTTTTATCTTTGATAATCAAAGAGTGATGGTTTCACATTTACGAATGGAAGGAAAATACATTGAAGTTCTTCCAGGACAAGAATTAAGCCGCTTCGCTCGGGTAGTGTTCACTCTCGATGATGGCCGGAAGATTTGCTATGATGATTCACGGCAATTTGGCACGATGGAGTTAAGTAATCTTCGTGATTATCAATTTCTTCCATCACTACAAAAACTAGGTCCAGAACCATTTTTTGCTGATTACAAACAAGTATATAAACGTTTACAAAAAACTAGTCGCCCGATTAAAGAGGGGCTATTAGATCAAACTATTATGACAGGCCTTGGAAATATTTATGTTGATGAAGTTTTATTTCTAGCAAAACTCCATCCCCAATATCCAAGCAACAAGTTAACACTATCAAAAGTTAAGGATGTTGTTACTTACGCGATTGAAGTATTGAACAAAGCGATTCAGGCAGGTGGCTCCACAATTAGATCCTACCATCCTGGTAATGGAATAACTGGTGATTTTCAGTCACGCTTAAATGCATATGGTCGCGAATATCTTCAATGTTTTAACTGTGGCGACAAAATGAAGAAAATCTTTGTCGGTGGACGTGGATCAACTTATTGTCCACGTTGTCAACGAAATCCACTTCAACCACTCGTTATTGCCATTACTGGTCAGATAAGCGCTGGCAAATCTACAGTTGGCAGTTATTTAAAAACAAAAAATTACTGCGTTTTTGACGCTGATCAAATAGTAAATAATCTTTATCAAGATAAGAGTGTAATAACGGGTCTAGAAAAAGAATTAGCAGTAAGTCTTCAACAAAATGGTGAATTTAACAAAGACTTGCTCAAACAGGCAATAATTAGTAATCCTAAGTTGTTAAAAAAAGTAGAAAATTATATACATCCGCTTGTAAAACAAACTATTATTGATATTATTACTACTAGTCGAGAAAAGGTGCTCTTTTTTGAGGTACCACTTGTATTTAGTCATAAAATTAATGAACTTTTTGCTTACATCATCGGTATCGAAACTGACAAAGCAACCCAAGAAAAGTTTTTATCTATTCGTGGTGGCAACAAGTCGATAAATCCTGATCAACAATATTTAAAAAATCGACCAAAACTTGACTATATAATCATTAATAACAAGTCACTAGAAAATCTTTATCACTTAGTTGATCATGTGATTGAAAAGATTGATATTTAACTTTTATTCGTAAATACGCGCGCCGATGAGGTTAATCGGGCTCTTAATATTATCAGAAATCATTTCGACAAGTTGTCGCGCCCGAACTTGATTGTTTTTACCACTTTTATGCAGGCTTTCAAGTTCATCAAGTGAAAGTTGCGAAAGGATAATTGTTGTTTTGCCCCTAGCATCACGATTACTTAGTAGTGGCATCGTAATTGCATTGCGAACTATTTCACTGAGTTCTTCGTTACCAAAATTATTTAAAACCAAGTAATCAACTGCACTTAGGGAATTAACAACCTGATCAACCCGTCCTCGATTGGCAAAATAATCAACCATATTCTCGGCGATTAACTGCGGAAAGTCGACAAACGCAAGTGAAATATTTGGCTCGAGCTGAGCGAGCTCATTGAGGGCACAGACGACCATGTAGGCTTTACCTCTCCCACTTTTACCATAAGCATATATCCAATTTCGTTCACCCTTAATTATATTTAGTAGTTCACTAGCAAGGGGCGCACGATTTTTTTGCATATCAATATTATTAAAGCGATTTTTAATCCAATTATGAGGGAAATCACTATATAAATAGCGCATTCTTAGTCGGTCTAACTCTAATTGATAGGGACATTGTCCGAGTTGACGGACAATTTTTCCATCAATATTTTGCAATTCCACAATTTGAGTACCACATGGTCGATCACCATATTTTTCGTGAAAATTATCACATTCTAGATGTGTGGCTTCAAAATCGAGGATGTTGCCTAAATGACCATCAATCATATCTTTGGTTATGCCCCGACTCTCAAGTAAAAATAATAATTTTTTATCACTTAAAACACGGGCAAGTTCTTGTTCGTAGACTTTATCAATATCTTGAACATTTATATCTTTTATTATCGGATTAATCCCACGGTTTTTATTATTAGACACCTTTAATCTCCTCGAGTAATTTTTGATATTCTTCATCACTTATTTCTTCATCATCCAAAAATTCCTTGACTGCTTCTTTTTTCTTTGGATAACTTTTGGGTTTACGAATTTCATTTTGTTGTTCAAAATGATTAATGACGTCAACAGCATGAACTAAACCCAACCTCGAAATATTTGCCGCGATTTTTTCAACGTATTTAGCAGGAAGTTGCATTTCCATAGTCATAAGAACGTGGTAGATTATTGCATTAATAGCCGCACTACTTAAATTAAAATCATTACTCAAACGTAACAGTAATTTAAGCTCACTATCAGCGACAATAGCGCCCTTATTAAATGATGTAAGAAAATCTAAGCTCGGTTCAATTTCCATTCGATTAATTAACTTGGCTTTTTCACTATCACTAGTGAGCATGTTGAGAGGCCGTAATCGCTTTGGCTTTGCTATATGCTCATAGCGATTTAATTGCTTGAGATTTTGTTCGATATATTCAAAATTTAAACGCTTTCCAAGCGGCAATTTTCCGCGATAACTCTCGCCAACTTGAGCCGCAAGAGTTTCCTCATTGAAACCATAAACCATTGTGAGGCTTACTAGGCGTTTAAGTTCTTGCTGACTTATAGCTTTATCCGCAATAATCATAAAATTTTGTCTGAGAATTTCTTTAAATAATTCAATATTAAATGGCGATGTACGTTTGTTTTCATTGCGACCAATTCTTTTAGTATCAATTGTTTGCGTGAAAGCAGCACCATTAAAATCAGGATTATAAACTTGACTAAATGAGCTAGTGATTTCCTTCTCATCTAGTGCATAAGGGCGGTCAAATGCAAAAAGACTCATCAATTGTTGAACTCTTCGTTCCCCGACACTCGCTTTTAAAAGGCCACTGAAAACTGGATCTTTTAAAAATGAATGCGCTAGTTTAGGTGCATATAGTTCATAGTAATAATATGAAAATTCCTTTGTTTTATCGACATATGTTCTAACTAACTCACAGGCTTCTAATTTTACGATTGCATTAGCAAAATCTAGTGAAGTTGTGTCCAAGTGTTTGTAGACAAAATCATGACTTAATGGCCCATCTTTATATAAATCAGCTGTATTTACTAGTGTTTGAAAAATATTGACAGCAAGGTGACCTAAAAATGGCTGATACAAAAGATTAAGCACACGAAAATCTTCACTGCTAAATCTCGTGAGTAATCGGATTTCAAATAAGTCATTTTCTTTGATCAAACGCATATGTCCCTCTTGCGCTTAATTATAACATATCAACAATCAAGATTGGGCCAAAGAAAAAGGAAATAATTCTGACTTTTAGTTTTTTACCGAATTTGTTTGGTCAATTTGTCAATGTTACTTTAAATATCTATTTAAAAGGGGTAAAATAACAATGATTAATCGTAGAAACGAGGAACAGTAATTATGGCAAAAAAGGTAGCACTTCTAACAAGTGGTGGTGATGCCCCAGGCATGAATGCGGCAATAAGAGCTATTGTCCGGGCGGGGATCATTAACGAAATGGAAATGTTCGCAGTTTTTGAAGGTTTCAAAGGTTTAGTTGAAGATCAAATCGTCCAAGTTGACCGCTCTTTCGTTTCGGAAATTTTAATGCGCGGAGGGACAATACTAAAAACCGCTCGCTTAAAGTCTTTTGTCGAAGAGAAAATTCAAGATATTGCCGTGAGCAACCTTAAGAAACATGGAATTGATACCCTAGTAATTATCGGCGGTGATGGTAGTTATCGTGGTGGAGCAGCGCTAGTCACCAAGGGAATTAATGTTATAGGTATTCCTGCAACAATTGATAACGATGTGATTGGTACCGATACAACAATTGGTTTTGATACTGCACTTAATACAATTACTGAATCAGTCGATAAACTGCGCGACACATCAAGTAGCCATCTTCGCTGCACAATTATAGAAGTTATGGGCAATCACTGTGGTGATCTAGCCTTATATGGTGGTACTGCCTGTGGTGTCGACCTCATTCTTTCACCAGAATATCGTCCTAGTGATGAGGAAGTGCTTGATAAACTTAAAGATATTCATGTTTCACGCTCCCGCCATGCCCTTGTTCTCGTCAGTGAAAAACTCATTCCTGACCTTAATGAATTTGCCAAAATGATTAGAGAACGGACTGGCTTTGATACTACTGTGGAAATTCTTGGGCGCATCCAACGGGGTGGTTCACCGACAGCGATGGATCGTGTACTTGCCGCTAGATTTGGCGTCCACGCGATTGAAATTATTAAAAAAGGCAATAATAATCGCGTTATCGGTAGTGTTAATGGTGACATTGTCGACTATGATATCAACAAGGCGGTCCGCCGCTCAACAATAAAAACGGAGGAATTGATTGGAGTCATTTCCACTCTAAAATAACATTATGTATAACTTAACCAAAAAAACAAAAGTAGTATGTACAATTGGTCCAGCAACAAACACATATGAAAAAGTCAAACAACTCGTTGGTGCTGGCATGAATATTATGCGAATAAACTTTTCACATGGTAGTTTTGAAGCCCATAAAAGGGTTATTGATCTTGCCCGGAGGCTAGAGGAAGAAGAAAAAATTTATATTCCCATCCTTCTTGATACAAAAGGACCGGAAATTCGTTGCCACTTCTTTGTTGATGGTAGTGTTGAAATTATTAAAGATTCAATCGTTCGTGTGAGTATGAAGGAAGTTCTTGGAACTCAAGAATTATTTTCTGTCACGTATGAAAACCTCTTTGAAGATATTAATGTCGGTGATGCTATCAAAATTGATGATGGAAAACTTCGCCTCGATGTTATCGCTAAAGATTATGAAAAACGGGAAATCGTTACTAAGGCTTTTAATAGCCATTTCATTAAAGATCGTAAAGGCGTAAATATTCCTAGCGCTCGTCTTCATCTTCCAGCATTAAGCGACATTGATAAACGTGACCTCGACTTTGGCTGTAATAATGGTATCGACTTAATCGCTGCTAGTTTTGTCAGAAATAAAAAAGGTGTGTTGGAAATCAAAGAATATCTCAAAGAAATTGGACACCCAGATATTCCCGTTATCGCAAAAATTGAAAATGAAGAAGGCGTTGATAATATTCAAGAAATTCTTGAAGCGGCTGATGGTGTGATGGTTGCGCGCGGAGATTTAGGCGTTGAAATTCCACCAGAAATGGTCCCAATTATTCAACGTAAAATTATTTATGAATGCCGTAAGGTTGGTAAACCTGTCATCACGGCAACGCAAATGTTAGATTCAATGCAAGCAAATCCCTTGCCAACACGGGCCGAGGTTAGTGACGTAGCAACCGCCATTAGAGAAAGTAGTGATGCAATAATGCTCAGTGGGGAAACTGCGACTGGACTATATCCGATTGAGGCAGCAAGTATGCAAACGAGCATTGCTCGCACAATTGAAGAATACTTGTCCTATGAAAAGTTTTCAAATTTTGCCTTTGATAATAGTGATAAATCTAGGAGTGATGCCATTGCCAATAGTGTTGCCAATACGGCAAATTTAGTTGGAGCAAAAATGATATTTTGCTTTTCCGAAACAGGAAATAGCGCCAAGCGCATCGCTAAATCACGACCAAAATGCCCCCTTGTAATGGTCACATTCAAGCGTGAAAGTGCACTCCGTGTAGCTCCTTACTTTTCAATTTATCCAATTGTTGTTCCAACTCTTCCACAATTAATGGAAGAAATGGAAGCATTTAGTCTTATTAAAGCTCGTGAATTTGGACTTAAACCAAATGACATGGTCATTATTACCGGTGGGATTCCAACTGGTAGTGGAGGAACTAACTTTCTACGGATCATTAGCGTCAACAAATCGAAGGACTTTTAGTCATGCGCTATGTTATCGCTTTAGACATCGGTGGGACAAATTTACGCGCAGCGATTGTAAATAGTGACTATGAAATAATTCGCGTCATCGTCCGCAGTACTGCTAGAGGTAGTCTCATTAGTTTCTATGACGACGTTTTAACAATAATTGATGATCTTGATTTTAAGGAATTAAACCCAATTGCAATTGCAATCGGCGTTCCAGGCCGTGTTCGAGCTAATGGCTTCATTGATGAACTGCCAAACATTGCAATTGAAAATATTGACCTAGTCACGGTAATTAAAAACCGTTTTCATCTACCAGTATTCATTCGAAATGACGCGGAAATGGCAAGTATTGCTGAGGGAATTGTAGGTTCCGGCATGGGCCTCAAATCATCATATTTTATAACTATTTCCACTGGTATTGGTGGAGCTTTATTCGAAAATGGCATGATTAAAAACCCATCAAAAGAGATTGGCCACATGCTCGTTAAGTATCAAGATAATTACTATGAGCTCGAAAAGATTGCCAGTGGTGTTGGTGTTTTAAAACTACTTGAACTCAATGACCTACCACTTCCAAGTGCCAAAGAGTTTTTTGATCGTGTTCGGGAAAACGACCTATTATATTTGAATGTATACCAAGATTGGCTCAGATTAATTGCCAACTTTATCAAGTTTATTGACAAGGCTTTTGCCCCTGATGTTGTTGTTTTAACAGGAGGAGTAATGAAATCTAGTGATGTGTTTTTTGATAGTCTTAAAAAATTGGTGACCCCAATCAACTTAGTCCCAACTCATTTTTCCCAAGACTCTGGCCTCATTGGCGCTGCTGCTTATGGTTTCATTATGAATAGTTAAATATAGTTGTTTGTTTTTTAATAATATTGTATATTATTTATGCGTCGATGAAGATATGTAACAATGAATTCGTAACTAGAGATCATCTGGCTGGTGAAAAGATGAAACGAGCGTTTGTTATACCACTTCGGAGCAATTAACGAAATAAGTTAATCGTTAGTCACGTTAAGACTATTGAGTGCATGGAAACATGAAATAAGGTGGTACCGCGCTATATAGCGTCCTTTGTGGACGTTTTTTATTTTTATGGAGGAAAATATATGAATATCAAAGTAGATCAAAACATTTATCAACTAGAAAAAGGCCAAACAGGATTTGATCTTTTAAAACTTTTACCGATCGATAACAAGAAAGATATCCTCGTCTATGAGATTGATGGAAAAAAATATGACCTCAGCGAACCGTTAGTTTGTGATAGTGAAATTAGATTTATAACTAAGGACGATGAACAGGCGCTTAATATTCTTCGCCACGATGCATCACACTTAATGGCCCAGGCAATTTTGTCACTATATCCAAAGGCTAAATTTGGCATTGGTCCAGCAATTAATGAGGGCTTTTACTATGATGTTGATTTTGGTGACACGGTAATTAGTGAAGAAGATTTAGCAAAAATTGAAAAGAGAATGAAAGAATTTTCGAAAAAGGACTTTCTTATTTCACATAAATCCCTCAGTAAAGCCGAAGCACTTGAAATGTTTAAAGACAATGAATATAAGGTTGAATTAATCACGGAACTTGAGGGTAAAATCACAATCTACTCGCAAGGCGACTTTACTGATCTTTGTATTGGTCCCCACATGCCTAGTACTCGCTATGTCCGTCATTTTAAACTACTTTCGCTTGCTGGTGCTTACTGGCGTGGAGATAGTAACAATAAACAATTAACAAGAATTTATGGGACTGCCTTTTTCACCGATGAAGATCTAGCTGCTTACCTTCATCAAATTGAGGAAGCCAAAAAACGTGATCACCGTAAACTTGGTAAAGAATTAGGTCTCTTCATGTTTTCGGAATATGGTCCAGGTTTTCCTTTCTGGCTGGCCAAGGGAATGGTTGTCTATCATAATTTAGAAAACTATTTATTTGAACTTCTCCATCAACATGATTATACCTTTATTAAAACTCCCACTATGTTGAGTCGTGAACTTTGGGAAATTAGTGGGCATTGGCTCAACTATAAAGACAATATGTATACAGCAAAGATCGATGATAACGATTTTGCAATTAAGCCAATGAACTGTCCAGGTTCGATTCTTACATATAAAAATGAACTGCATTCATATCGCGATCTACCACTTCGTGTCGCCGAACTTGGAAATGTCCACCGTCATGAAGCTAGTGGAGCTCTAAGTGGTTTATTCCGCGTTCGTAATTTTACACAGGACGATGCTCATATTTATTGTCGAAAAGACCAATTAAACAGTGAAATTAAGCGGATGTTAAAATTATTTGATGAACTATATAGTGTTTTCCAACTAGACTATTCAATCGAACTTTCAACTAGACCTGAAAAAAAATATATTGGCGATATCAAAATATGGAACGAAAGTGAGAAAGCTCTAGCTAAAGCATGTAAAGCTAGTGGTAAACCTTTCAAGATAAATCCTGGTGATGGTGCATTTTATGGCCCAAAACTTGACTTTAAACTCCAGGACAGTCTTGGAAGAATTTGGCAGTGTGGAACGATTCAATTAGATATGAATCTACCTGAACGCTTCGACATGACCTATATCGATCAGCATGGCAAAAAAGTTCGACCAGTGATGCTTCACCGCGCAATTTTTGGCTCAATGGAACGGTTTATTGGTATTCTTACTGAACATTTTGCCGGAGCATTTCCGCTATGGCTCGCGCCTGAACAAATGGTTATTCTCCCAGTCAACAATGAATACCATCAAAGCTATGCTAAAAAATTAACCCGCCGACTTATTAAACTTGGGTATCGGGTTAAACTTGATGACGCTAATGAAAAACTTGGCTATCGCTTGCGCAACGCTCAAATGGCTAAAGTACCATTCACGCTTGTAATTGGTGACAAAGAGAAAGATGAAAACCTCGTGACATATCGCCGTTATGGTACTAGTGAACAAATTACGGTTACTACTAAAGCGTTCATGTCTTTATTAGCCAAAGAGATTAAAAACAAAACAACTTACATCAAATAATTTATCAATATTTACAGCATAAAATCGCTTTAAAATAAGTGTTAAATAATGTCAACAAACTCCTTGACATTAATAAGTGGACTTGTTAGTATATCTATGCGAAAGAAATCGTGGAAAGTAGAGGCGCCCGCTTCTCACCAGACTTGAATCTTCAGGTTGGTAAACGCTACAAAAATGTAATGTTTAATAATGTGGGCCATACTCTCTGGCCTGCATTTTCTTTTATACAATCAAGGAGGAATCTATTATTTATTACCAAAACCCCAATCAAAAACGTCCTGAACGTCCTGTCGAACTAGTTAATGAAAACATTCGTTTTCCTGAAGTCTTAGTCATTGGCCCTGAAGGTCAACAACTCGGTGTGATGAAAACTCGTGCCGCCATTAATCTAGCAACTGAACAATACGGTCTTGATCTATTTTGTGTCAATCCAGGCGGTAAACCACCTGTTTGCAAGATGATCAATTATTCTAAGCATCGCTTTGAAACACAAAAAAGAGAACGTGAAGCAAGGAAAAAGCAAAAAACCGCCGAACTCAAAGAAATTAGGATGTCACCAGTTATTGATACACATGATTTAGAAACAAAGGCCCGCAAGGCAGCCGAATTTCTAAAAGATGGTGATAAAGTAAAGGTTTCTGTACGTTTCCGTGGTCGCCAAATGGCGCACATTGAAATCGGTGAAGAAGCTCTTAAACAGTTCATCGCCTTTGTTGAAGAACATAGCGTCGTCGAGAAAAAACCAACTCTTGATGGTCGCTTCCTTACCGTCGTTTTAGCATCGAAAGTCAAAAAATAGGAGGAAACCAACATGCCAAAAATGAAAAGCAAATCAGCTTTAACTAAACGGATTAAAGTCAGTGGTACTGGTAAAGTCATTCGTGGCTCAGCTTATCGCTCACACTTAGCCCCAAACAAAACAACAAAACAAAAGAGACACTTACGTAAGTCTCGCTTGGTCTCTGCAAGCGACTACAAACGGATCAAGTATCTCATCCAAAACTAGGAGGAACTGATCATGGCAAGAGTAAAAAATAGCCCTGTTACCAGAGCAAGAAGAAAGAAAATTTTAAAGCAAGCCAAAGGTTACTTCGGCTCCAAACACTTACTATTTAGAACCGCAAAAGAGCAAGTATTTCACTCATTAAAGTATTCATATATTCACCGTCGTACACTCAAAAGAGATTACCGTAAACTATGGATTCGTCGGATTAATGCTGGCTGCCGCTTATGCGAAATTTCTTATTCCCAATTTATGCACGGTTTAAAATTAGCCAATGTTAATATTAACCGTAAAATGCTTTCAGAATTAGCAATTAACGACTTTGACACCTTCAAAGGTCTCACAGACACCGCAAAAAAAGCTTTAGCTAAGTAAACGAGTAAAAAATTAGATTAAACCCTTCATGGGTTTTTTCTTTTATAAAAAAATTGAAGTCTTAAAATGAAAACAAATTTAAAAAGTCTTTTCCTATTAATTATATCGATGCAACTAATGGCGTGTTAAGCTCCAACTGCTAGTGATCAATCATCGATCTTTGATTCATATTTGCAAAGTGAGGAGCCAAGTCAAGAAGTAACTATTAGTAATGGCACAAGTGAATCAATATTGAGTAGTGATGAAATTTTAACTAGTGAAGTCGATTCTTTGCTTGTTACTTTTAACGTTGAAATTCCTATCGTTCTTAATCCAGGCGATATGATAAAAATTGCCGGAGACTTTAATGGAT
>CAYZOC010000004.1:0-39917 GCA_964480275.1 uncultured Staphylococcaceae bacterium
CCTCCGACCTACCGCTTAGGAGGCGATTGCTCTATCCACTGAGCTACCAGCGCGTAAAATCATTATACAAAATTAACACTAAGAAATTAACCTAATTTTTATTGCAACAACCTGTGTGTGATTTTGGCGGTTTAAAGGATAATACTCTAACATATCTAAATAGTGCTGACTATCACTATTTTCATACCCAAATTCACGATGCGGGAAATAGGCAAAAAGTTCCTGAAAGTTATTGAATATATGTAGGGATACGACTTCGACCACAAGTGTTTCTTGACTTTCGTTATTCGTAAATTCAATCAGATCAAGTGGCGCTATTAGTCTACGCTTTTGATCATAAAGCCGAAGCTCATATACCTTCTTTTGCTGTTTAATCAAGTCAAAAGGATGAGGATTTAGATCATAGTGATGAATAGTCACTAAATATTCCTCCGACTATTTCAAAGTATTCAATGATTTTTTCACTAGGAATTGCTACACTAAGTGGCCCATCACTATCGCTTTCACCACTAGCAAAATTAATACCAACGATATCAAATTTATAGTCAAAAAGTGGACCGCCACTACTACCATGATTTATCTCTGCACTATGGACAATAACAGGAAACTCCACATTAGAAAGATAGGGTTGATCACTAACACTAACTGTGCCAAATGCTCGTGTTTTGCCATAAGTAATCGTGTTATAGGCGCCTTCTGGTGTCCCAATTGCAACAACATCACGATTTAGATGCAAGGGGTCAAGACTAATATGAGGAATATTATATGTTTCGGGACTATAAAATTTTACAATTGCTAAATCATAATCGTTGAGTTCATGAATTTTCTCTGCAGGGTAAGCAATATTTTGATCATCATCATAAATAAAGATTGTTTGGGCGACATCATACTCTTGTGGTTCAACCGTAACGTGATTGTTTGTAAGCGCATAGTAGTAGCCACCATCACGAAGAAAAATAACACCACTTCCTTGGGCAATCATCTTTGTCGTTTCAAGTAATACTTGGTTGTGAACTTCGACAGTGACAACTGATTCTAAAATATCAGCGTAGATAAGATTTTCAACACCTGGTTGATCAAGCTTATAGCCTGCGTATAATTGAATGGGATTATAAATCTTTAGGGTCGGATATTCTTCTTGCAAATCAACATCCTTATACCACTTATCAAACACTGAATTAACTCTTGTTGGTATTTCTAAATCACTAAGAAGCGTGCCTGGTTTAATATCAACTTTAAGCGGTTGTTGACCATTATCTAAATGTAAAAAAATCATGATACGATTATCAGTTATATCGCCACATCCTACTAGAAGTAGCCCTGTCATTAGTGTCGTTGCTATCAGTGCTTTAATTTTCATAATACAAGTTTATTGCGTTGTTAACTTTTTGTTAAGCAAGATGCGTCGTTGATATTGTTTGAGGGCAAAGTAACTAGCATTAGCTAGTAATAAAAGAAAGAGGGCAATACCAAAGATATAATAGAGGACTCTTCCACCATATTCATGAAAGTCAAAAAAGAAATAGGGGAAGTATTTTGGCGTATTTTCAATCCCAAACGAATAGTATTCAATCAACCTAAAACCACCAATAATAAAGGCCGCAAGCGAATAAATTAACGGATAGACAAGCGTCAATAAGGTCGTGCGATACTTTAACTTATGTTCTTGATTAAAGTACAAATATTCAAACACTACGGCAAGTGGGGTAAATGTATGGACCGCGAGATTAGAAAAAGATAACAATCGATAACTTGTCCCAATCATTCCGGGGGCTAACAAGGTCCAAAAGACAATAAAGGTTAGGGTAATATTAATCATAATAATAAAACTAAGCGTCGGGGCAAAACTCACCTTTGAAGACGTTTTATCGCGTTTATAATTTAAAAGTGTTGCAATAAAAAGATAGCCAAATAGGGAAAATGCTAAAAGATTTGATTGCGTTGTATAGTAAAGAAAAGTTGTCGGCTCAAATTCACTAGTAAAAAGTTTCGTGTTTAAAACAACACCAATGATCGCAATTAGTGTAAATAATAGTCTAAAAGCAAGGGCAAAACCGACTTTTTTATTCACTTTGATCTTTCAATTTATATTCAATAAAATGATGATACTCTTGATCGGGGCTTAAAATGATTGAGCCTAGGTCGGGAAAGTTAATTGCGTCCACTGCTAGTTGTGGCTCAAGAGCTAGAGCATGATATAAATGCATCTTATCGTGACCTAAAAGTTTTTGTGGGCTTGGAAATGAAGTGCCATAAAGTTGAATACAAGGATAACTTGTTGTTAACTCCAGGATTAAATCTTTTCCCATTAGTTTGACCTTCTTCTCATCTTTAAAATACACACAATGGTCTAATCCTCGTGTGTTTTTATCTTGGAGATAATCATCATAAATAATATCTTTGATCCTAACGCCACCACTAAAGTCTAGAGCGCTATTTTCTACTTTTATTTTTTGACCAGTCACCGCCTTATTCTTATCAAAAGGTAAATAGTGACTAAAATCAGCATCCAACACATGGTCTAAAACTGTATTACTACCATCAAGATTAAAATAACTATGATTGGTAATGTTGACAATTGTTTTAGTGTCAGTATTAACATGATAATCAATCCTAAGTCCTTGTTCTAACAGTGTATAAATAACTCCTAGTTCAAGGTTCCCAGGATATCCTTGATCACCATCAGGTGACAGAAGTTTAAATTCTAAGTGCGTGCTACTACTTTCAACAAGGGTAAAGGTTTTACGCCAAAATCCATCAGGACCACCATGTCCGGCATTAAAACCTCCGTCAAAGTTTTTATCAAGTTGATAGTTTTTGCCATCAAGACTAAAGCGCCCATCTTTAATGCGATTAGCAACCCGGCCGACTGTCGCACCTAAAAAGCTTGAACCAGCATTAAAATAATCTTGTAAGTTAGCATTACTTAATACGATGTTACGATTATTTAAATGTTTAACTTGCCACGAATAAATTGTCGCACCAACATCTAAAAACCCAATTTTATTAAACTTATTTTCTAAATAATATATGTTCATAACTCTAACCTCTTACTTATTAATTATAGCAAACTTTAAACAACTAAATAATGAAAAAAACAAGCAAAAAATACCCTAAACTTACGCCAAGCGGTACTGTAATGTTATCAATACCATGGGGACCAAAATATTCTAGCACCGCGGATAGAAGAGCGATAACAATGGCAAAGTAGAAATAGGCAAAACCTTGATATAGGACAACAAACACTAACGCTAATATGAAACTTACAGTTAGCATTGTGATGAATCCATAAATAGACTTATGATTTTTGTCGCCACTGAAATAGCGGCCGACGATGCTAGCTAGTCCATCGCCATAACCTAAAATAAGCGCAGCTAGTAGACCAATGTAGGGCATTTTGAAAAAATAATTCGCTAAAATAATTATAAGTGTAAACGCTAATGGGTAAGAAATTGTGCCTAGGTCAAATCGATTATCACGTTCGATCATCTTAACAATCTTGTAGCGATATGATAAGAAATTTAGCGCTGTAAAAATAAGCGGAGGAATAATTGCAATCAGGGTCTGTTCCCGAGCACTGACCATCAAAAAGGGGATAAAATACCAATTAGCAAAAAGAATATGAATGATTTTACGTCCTAAATCTTTTGGCGTTTTCGTGATGTTTTCGAGCAATAGTGAAACAAGAAAAATAATCGACAAATATACGCCAGAAAGGACAATGTATAAAAAATAATATAAATTATCATTCATATAAACTATTTTCTTCGATTACGACGAGAAAGGACAACATAAATGACTACGCCAATTTTAATTGGAATGACCGCTAGAGCTAGGACAGCCATCACACCAAAAATCGTACCAATGATCCATAGAACATTGCCAAAATAAGGTGGTTTTTCTGGGTTTTCACTTGTTGATAGCGAAAATGTCAATTCATTTTCTGGTAGTTGCTGTAGCGTGAGCTGATAACCATCATCTACTTTTGTAAAACCTTGATACCCTGCATCAATTAAATACATTTCGGTGTTGATTGAAATATTCAAATTAGCAAAAGATGACCATGTTGAGGCCGGCGTAACGAGGTATGTGAACTCTAACACTTCGGGTTCATAATGATGGTTTACACTGGGAAAAAGAGGAGCGATAACTTGATTGGTTAATGTTTCACCAGGGGCAAATGTAAGTTGGTAGTCATACCATGTAAGAATATCACTTTCAAAACTTTGAAAATTTTTCCCCGATTTAAAAAAGGAGTTTGCAAATCTATAGTTTAAAAAATCAACAATAATATTATATTGATCAATTTCATTGATAAGACTTTCATCATCAAATTGCTCACTAACGTAGCGATCAAAACTTATTGTTTCTGTGGTAATTTGGGAAACATAGCCCTCGGCTTCTTCCTCACGAGAATAACTATCGTAAATTCTAAATTTATCTTTTACATCCACAATATTTTCACCAATGAAATAAAGTTCAAATGCTTGACCTTTTGGTAATGTAAAGATCTGCGTAGATTTTGTTGCATCATATTCTTCGACGTTGTATGCTTTGTCACTTAAAAGAATTCCATCAAAATCACTTGTAAGATCAAGTTCAAGATAGAAATTTGTATATAAATTAACATCGGAGTGTAAGACTAGTGTTTGCTTGTAGACATTAGTAGATGAATCAAAAAAATCATCCTCTTGTTTAGCATCACGTAACCTTGCTACGTCTTTTTCTACATCAAACTGCGAAAAGCCCCTCTCATAAAATGTATGGCGCAGATCAGGTGTTATTTCTTGATCATTAACTTTGATTTTATGTTTAGTTAATTGTTCTTGATAATTTTCGAGTAAAAGATACTCAGACCGCGGGGAAAACGGAAAGGCAAGTCCGGCGGTTATATTAAAGTCACTAGGATTAGAAAATGTATAGGTTGCACTAACCGTATTACTATAATTGTCATTATTTTCATCATAAAGATTGGGGACACTATCAACATTGAACACCAAGTCTTCATTTGTAACAATTATTGGTGAGTCAGCATCTTTGAGGAGTGCACCTGTTGATGAGGTACCATAAAAATAGCGCTGTGCAGAATTAGCTTGTGCTCCCAAATTAGTAAAAGCATTACAAGTGCTAACAAGTAAAACAAGCGCGGAATTAATTGATAAAAATACTATTTTCTTGTTCATAATAAAAATCTATGACTTATTGTATCATAGATAATTTTTAAATAAAAAGTTGGTTTTGCCTTTAAATAGCTTGCGTTGCCTTTTTTAGCGCATATCTTTCAAGTGAATTCATCCCAAAGAAATACCATACACCGGTGATAATTACTGCGACAAGATCAGATATTGGCGCGGCATAAAATATTCCCTCTAACCCCCACATGCCTGAAAGAATTAAAACAAGGGGGAGACGAAGAATAATTGTTCGTATTAATGTAAGAAATATTGCCGTTTTATTGTGACCAACGGCCTGAAAAAAGTTTGAGGCCATTATTTGAAAACCAAGCACGGGTAAGACTAAAAACCACTGCGAAACGGCCCGCGTCCCTAAAGCTAAAAGTTCAGGATCTTGATTAAATATCGCGACAAGTTGACGAGGAATTAAAAGCGTCAATATCCAACCAAATGTTGCAATCGCTGTCGCGACAATATTTGCATAACGCATCGTCAGTTTTATCCGTTCATATTTAGCAGCGCCAAAGTTATAACTAACAATTGGTTTAGCTCCTTGATTCATCCCAACAACTGGCATTAAGATAAATGTTTGTAGACTATTAATAACGCCCATTGCACTGATCGCATTATCTCCACCATAACGGTAAAGCGAATGATTAATGGCTAGATTCAAGGCACTATTACCTAATTGAAGGAGAAAGCCTGGCATTCCATAGCCAATTACTTTGACAAAAATATAAAGTTTAGGTTTAAGATCAACCATACGAATATGGTGAGGATTTTTATGATTGAAAAAATGTGAAAGCATCCAAAGTAGCGAGGCTAGTTGAGCAATAATTGTTGCTAGTGCCGCTCCTTCCATGCCCATGCCAAAACCAAAGATAAAAACTGCATCAAGCACGATATTAGTAGTCGCGCCAATTAGCATCGAAATCATTGCCCGTTGAGGTTTCCCATCGGCCCGAACAAAGTTATTAAGACCTAAACTCGTTATTTGAAAAATAGCTCCATAAAATATAACTTGCATATAACTGCTAGCATAGGGAAGCACTTCACTACTAGCGCCAAAGGCGATAAGAATTGGTTCAAGAAAGATTTGGCCAATTATCATTAACGTTAATGAAGAAACAATCATAAAAACTAGCGAGTTCCCTAGGGTGTTTCGAGCCTGATCTTTTTCTTCACGTCCCAAATGTATTGAGTAAAGTGTCGAACCACCAATACCAAAAAGAATCCCAATCGATAATAGGATAATCATAATTGGAAAACTAATTGTAAGTCCTGCTAATCCACTTTTGCCAACATGCGCAGCATTACCAATAAAAATACGGTCGACAACATTATAAAGTGCGTTGATCAGCATTCCTAAAATTGCCGGAACAGAAAAATAAAATAGGAGCGTTGATATTTTTTTAGTACCTAATTGATCAGTGCTATTTTCCATCATTTTGCTCCCTTCATTTGGTATTAACCCTTGAGATTGTAGCAAAAAAATACCGATAATTAAAACAAATAAGCATAATTTAAAATTAATGTTAATCATGAAGAATAAAACCATCTTGGAATTTTCTTAACTAGACTACATTTATCAAAGTTATTTTACGTTGTTTCTTCTTTGTACCTAATAAAAACTCCCCATTAACCTAGCCTTTATTCGGGCAAAAATTTAGGGGAACTTTCATAAAAAAATGGTCGGAACGATGGGATTCGAACCCACGACCTCCTGGTCCCGAACCAGGCGCACTACCAAGCTGTGCTACGTCCCGAATAAAGTAATTATACTCCGATTAACTAAAATCAAAAAGGTTAATTTGGTTGGTTTCTGGGAGTTTATCTAAAACACCTAAGTCTTTAAGACGTTCAATGTTTTGTGAATTTAATTTGCTTCTACTAACAAGATCTTCAATCGAAATAAAATCACCATTTTTTCTTGCTTCCACGACAGATTCGGCAGTGCCATCACCCAAGCCATCAATTGCATTAAAGGGTGGAATAATCGCCTTACGTTCGTAATCAATCATAAACGCTGTTGCTTGACTCTTGTAAACATCAACGTTTTCAATTTTATAGCCACGATCAACCATTTCGAGAGCAATATGTAATGTTTTTTCAATATCAGCTTCTTTTGGTGTAATCGTATTTGATTCTCGCGCTGTTTGAATTCTTTCAAGCGCCCGCATCATTGATGGGGCTCCACTAATCATCGCCTTGAGATCATATTGTTTACTTCTAACAGTAAAGAAGGTCGCATAATATTCAAGCGGATAGTAGATTTTGAAGTAGGCAACACGCACCGCCATTGTCACATAGGCTGTTGCGTGGGCTTTAGGAAATAGGTAGGCGATTTGTTTACATGACTTGATATAGTAGTCAGGAACATTACAATCGCGCATGATCTTTTCGTTACTTTCTTTGATTCCCTTGCCTTTTCTTACTTTTTCCATGATTTCAAAAGCAATATGACCAGGGACGCCAAAACTCATTAAATACGTCATGATATCATCACGACAGCCAATAACTCCACTGAGGTCAGTTGTGCCATCGGCAATAAGTTTTTGGGCATTGCCTGCCCAGACATTTTCACCATGAGAAAGTCCAGAAATAATTAATAAATCATTAAAGGTCCGCGGTTTTGCCTCATCAAGAAGTCCACGAACAAACTGTGTACCAAATTCAGGTATTCCTAGTGCACCATTTTTCTCTTTCATGTAGTTCTTCTCAAGCTTTAAGGCCTTTGTGGATGTAAATAGTGAGATGACTTTTCGATCGTTTAGTGGGACATTATTAATGTTGATTCCGGTTAGATCACAAAGCATTTTTAAAGCCATCGGATCGACGTGACCTAGTAGATCAAGTTTTAAAACATTATCATGAATTGCATGATAGTCAAGATGACTAGTTTGCCATGATGCATCAATATTATCAGCTGGATACTGCACAGGGGTAAAATTATAGACATCATATTCTTCCGGGATAACAATTATACCTCCCGGATGCTGTCCGGTAGTGCGTTTTACACCCTCACAGCCACTAGCAATATAGGCAATAAGGGCCTTGCTAATTTCGTTTGGATTACGACCAGTACGCTCAAAATAGCCCCGGACATAACCAAAAGCAGTCTTTTTGGCGACAGTTTCAATCGTTCCGGCGCGATAAACGTTCTTTTCGCCTAAAAGCTCTTTTGTGTAATTATGGGCAATCGCTTGATAATCGCCTGGGAAGTTTAAATCAATATCTGGAACTTTTTCAGCATTAAACCCAAGGAAGGTTTCAAAAGGAATATTTTGTCCTTCACCAAGCATTTCTTCACCACAGGTTGGACACTTTTTACTAGGTAAATCAAAGCCACTTTTGGCCTTGTCCCCATGAGTAAAAATAGCCTTATGACATTTTTTACAAATATAGTGAGGGGGGAGCGGATTAACTTCGGTAATCTCCGCCATTGTGGCAACAAGACTAGAACCTACACTACCCCGAGAACCAACAATAAAACCTTCATCATTAGCCTTTTTAACAATTTTATAGGCAAGATAGTAGATAACCGCAAAGTTATTTTTAATAATCCCATTGAGTTCTTTTTCAAGGCGATCACCAACAATTTGTGGAAGAGGATCACCATATGTCTTTTCAGCATTATGAAAAACTAGTTCGCGTAAATTTTCATTAACACGATCAAATTTAGGTGTAAACAATCCCTCTTTTAAGGGTTTGATTGCTTCAATCACATCATTTATTTTATGCGTATTTGTTACAACATATTCTAATGCTTCTTCACTACTAAAGAGACCAGGTTGACTAAATTCAGCTAGCATTTCACTAGTTGAGCGATAGTGTTGGTCAGGGTTTTCAAATGGTGCAACTTTGTCACGGGAATATGGCATAAGCGGATGATTAATTCCCCCAACTGCTTTGGCGGAAATATAAACATCACGATATATTTTATCCTCAGGATTAACATAGTGAGCGTCACCGGTGGCCACAACTAACTTGCCGGCAATTTTCGCGGCTTTGACAATATCTTTTAAATATTTAAATAATGTAGCTTTATCATCAATAAAGCCCATATTAATTTGGAATGAATAATTACTCGGTGGTTGAATTTCAATATAGTCATAAAACTTCATTACATCAACAAGGGCATCTTCATTTTTCGTCGTAGCTACTTTAAACACTTCGCCACTATCACAGGCACTACCTAGAAGGAGGTGCTCACGATATTTAGCTAAAATGTGACGTGGTATTTTAGGTACTTCCGCTAAATACTCGATATGTGAAAGGGAGATAAGCTGATAAAGATCGCGAAGCCCGTGACTATTTTTGGCCAAGGCAATGACATGCATGGGTCGTAAATGTTTATATACTAATTGGCTGGCCTTAAGTTCGGAGAGGTCCATATGCCTTAGATGTGGTCGCTCTTTGGTTAAAACAACAAGCATTGCTTGCCATACTGCATTAAGAACTTCAGCATCATAGTCGGCTCTATGCGCAGTCACATCATCATAGTTTACTTGGAAATTACGGGCTAAAGCACCAAGATTATGAGCTCGTGACTCCGGAAAGAGGAAAAATGAAAGTGGTAGTGTATCAATTACAGGATTAGTCACCCTTGGACGATTAAGTTTCATTAGCGCCTCTTGCAGAAAGGCAATATCAAACTTTGCATTATGACTAACAAGAATTGAGTCACCAATAAATTCAAGAATTTGATCAATCACTTGGTCAATTGTTGGCTTATTTAATACCATGCGATTGGTAATTTTAGTAATTTCCGTAATCTTCTTGGAAATTTTTACATCTTTACCTGGATTGATTAGAATATCTAGTCGTTTAGTAATTAGACCTTTTTCTACTTTAACCGCGCCAAATTCGATGATTCGATCATAACGCGCACTTAAGCCTGTCGTTTCAAAGTCAAACACGCAATAACTAGCAGCATTAAGAGCAATTGGGCTCGGATTCTCAATATAATCTGGTTGCGTATCAATCATATATAATTCAGCCCCATAAAGGACCTTTATATCGTGTTTACTCCCAAACTTTTGGGCATCAGGAAAGGCTTGAACAACGCCATGATCAGTAATTGCAAATGCTTGATGACCCATATGTTTTGCTAGTCGTAGATAATCATCCATCGTCCCGATGCCATCCATCACACTCATTTTTGAATGAGCATGAAGTTCGATCCGCTTTTTGGGCCCGCTATAATCATCATCTCTTAATGGACTAGCGGCTAATGGTTTAATCGAACTGATTGCAACAATTACACTCTTATCATACTTATCAATATCGACCCGACCTTTAATTCTTACATTTATGCCTTGTTTTAATTCTTTGAGTTCAGCAAGCTTGTTTTTTTGCCGCTCCTGGACCATCGATCTTGCATATATGGCCCCATTATTTTTGCCAATACCAAAATTAAAAATAATAGTGCCCTTCCGCGTTTTTCTTTCGTCAACAGCAAAGATTGTCCCATCAAAGTCAACATTACCACTATTTTCATTGATATCAGCAATTTCAAAGACTTGGTATTCGCCATTGATACTTTGCGAGCGTTCTTGCTTCATTTTTTCAAAATTTTTCACCCATTCTTCGTGCATCGTTTGGCTGAATTCACTGACAACTTGTTTTTCCTCAACTGGTGGTTCATATTCTTCACTAGGAAGAGGGATTTCCTCGGCTTCATCAATATCATGCTCCTCGCCAATTTCTAATCGTTCGTCCTCAATTTCTTCTAAATCGAGTGGAACTTCTTCACTTGGTAAGAGAAGAGTTTCAATCTCAAAAGGATAATATATTGTCTTTAATAAAAGCGTAAAATCTTCAATCGTTGAACGATATTTTGCTAGTTGGTCTTGATCGGTGAATTTTGCCTTAATTCGATTGTCTTCTTCACAAACAATAAAATTATTAGGGACAAAATGCCGGCGCATAAACCAGGAGGAAAAGAGTTCGACAGCATCCTTAAGTTTTGGGACAAAGGTATAGGAAAAAACTACCTCAAGGTTATACGTTACATATGATTCAATATTACTGAGAAATTTATCAATCTGTTCAAATTCCCACGGTTGTTCTTTTGCAAAATAGTAGAGCCAGTGTCCTTGTAAATCTTTTTTATACTGCGTAAGGCGTAAATCAAAAAACTCATTTTCATCTAGATGGACTGACTTAAGAAATCGACTTGTCAACTCATCCATCTAAAATAACCCCACAATATCCTTTAAAAGGATAACAAAACTGAGGCCAAGGAGGAGAATAAGCCCAATTGAAGAAACAATATTTTTAACTTTTGGTGGTATCTCTTTGCGGGTTGCGGCCTCAAAAGCGGTCACAACTAAATGCCAACCATCAAGTCCCGGGAAAGGGAGTAGATTAAAAATAGCTAAGTTAACAGAAATTAGGCCCCAGTAAAATAAGTATTGACCAATGCCATAGTTGGTCAGGGCTTGGCTGACTTGTGTGAATATTCCAACGGGACCAGCAACATTACCAATTCCTGCGGGAGTGAAAAGACTAGCAAGTCCACGGCCAACCGCGGTCACACTAAAAACAAAATCACGGCCACTTTGACTGACTGCTTGACCAAAGGTGTAATGGAAGGTTCGTTTAGTCAGACTTACGCCAAAATCAGGAAGTTTGACTGTGTTTTCTTCTTCAATAGCCGTCAGGTTAAACACTGTGCTATTTTGCGTCTCATCATCAGCAAGCGAGTAATGTAAATTTAGCGTGACTACATCACCGGCAACCACTTCATATTTTTTATCGATTTCATAGATTGAGCCTACAGTTTGATCAATAAATGTGAGGTTATTTTCACCAAATGTTAAATTAGAAAAACTCACTGGTTGAAATACAACATAAAAGGTTTTATCAGCTTGCGAAGAAATCGTGGCATCACCAAATGATTGAATAATATCACTACCAAGACTAATTTCTTCAAATTCTAAATAGCCATCAGTCCTGAGCCCATTATTATAGGCTAGTGAATTTTCTTCAACACTAAGTGTTGTTGAGAGCTGCGTTTGCGTAGTGGCGATATTACCAATAAAGAAAATTAGTAAGCCCAAAATGAGGTTAACGATAATACCCGCGCTCATGATAACTGCTTTTTTGCTACGGTTAATTGTATTAAGGCTACGCTTCTTGATGTCTTCAGTTATTTCGATGCCATCTGGGACATCTTCTTGCTCGCCCATCATTGCAACATAACCGCCAATTGGGAGGAGACGAAGTGTATATTTTGTTTCTTTGCCCTTTTTTTGAACGAGCTTTGGACCCATGCCAACGGCAAACTCAAAAACATAAACCTTAAAAGCTTTAGCGGTTAAAAAATGTCCTAATTCATGGAAAGTAATTAAGACACCAAGCATGGCGATAAATAATAAAATTTCTAGTATTTGCATAGTGTGAACCTCTAGTTTCTATAGCAATTGTTTAAACAATGCCAAACCCATTTTCAATCAGTGTAATAAGTGTCGATATTGCAAGCGAGACAACAAGAAGTGAATCGAGTCGATCAAGAATACCACCGTGGCCTCTAAGCATTCTTCCATAGTCCTTAATCGCGAAGTTGCGTTTAAGAACCGAGAAGAATAGGTCGCCGATATTTGCTAGTAGTGGCATCGCTATACTAAAGATAATTAATAAATACCAGGTGTCGGCATTCATATCTAAAAGGGGAATAATTGGATTACCAACCGCACTGACAGTTGCAGCGAAAGTAAAACTTGTAACCGCACTAATGACAAAGCCTCCAATAAAACCTTCCCAAGTTTTATTTGGGGAAACGCGGGGCGCCATTTTATGTTTGCCAAATAATACGCCAATAAAATATGCACCAATATCATTAGCAATTGTTCCTAGCACAACATAAAGTGCCAGAAAACTACTTGTAATATTCGAGGGATTAAAGCCTTCGACTAGTGTGCCCTGGCGCATCGGGTAGAAGCGTAGCACAAGAAATGATTGAAAGCCAATACCGACAAAAATAATCATCATAAACATATAGGTGGCAATTTCAAATTGGAAATTACGGTCCATGATTAACATTATAAACATAGTGATGAGGATAACAACAACGCCAAGAGTGGATACTTCTAATTCAATAAAGCCACGAACAAAGTTCCAATGGGAAATATCATACATTCCCCAGTCGTTGCTAATATTTGCCTTCATATTGTTTTTGATAAAAACCCAGAAAGTTAATGACAAAACTGCAAGATATGTAAAGAAATATATTAACCAGTAGACACGACTTACTTTCGCCGCTCTTAAAAACTCAGTAGTGGCCACGATCAGGGCAAAAAAGACAAGACTCACATACCACCAATTACCAAGGAAAAATAGAGGTACCGCAACTAGGGCAAGCATCACTGCTGTAATAATTCTTGAGCCCATTGATTTTTTTGTTAATACATTAAGTTTATTTGCCATCAACAAGTCCTCCAAAGCGCCGCGTTCTCTTCGCAAACTCTACTAAGGCTTTTTCTAATTCCTTACCATCAAAAGCTGGCCAATATGTTTGAGAAAATAATAATTCAGCATAAGATAACTGCCAGAGCATGAAGTTTGATAAACGCATTTCCCCACTTGTTCTAACAAGTAGATCAACTTCTGGAAGTCCCGAAGAATCCAAGTAACTAGCAATAAGCGTTTCGGATACATCATCTTTGCTAAATTTGTTGTTTGCAAAATCTTCTAACAGTTTGCTAGTCGCACGTTTAATTTCATCACGACCCCCATAATTTAGACAAATGTTAATAATTATCCCACTATTGCCACTTGTTTGCATAATCCCATCGACAACTACTTTTTGCGTTGATGCTGGGAGTTTAGTAATATCCCCCATCACTCTAAGTCGAGCATTGAGACGCATCATCCGCTTTAGTTCAACATTAAAGCGTTTCTCTAGTGTATTAAAAAGAAATGACACTTCACGTTTAGGGCGGTTCCAGTTTTCCGTCGAAAAGGCATAGACCGATATCACTTCAATATTTTTAAAGCTACAAATTTCCGCTATTTCGAAAAGACGTTTAAATCCTTCTTGGTGTCCATATGTCCGTGGACGGTTGCGCTCTTTGGCCCAGCGTCCATTACCATCCATAATAAAAGCAATGTGCTTGATTCCATAGTTTTCTTTAGTAACGTCGCTTAGTAACTTCTTCATACTTTTTAATTATACATTAAAAGAGGGGCAAATAGATAAATTAGGGTAAATAATTTTCGATTAAAATTGGTAAAAAAAACAATTATCAAAGTCTAACAAAAAAATCAAAACAAAAGTGCCCATTTTACTGGACACTAAAAGTATAAATTTAGAAATATAAGCGCTAGACGTGCATAATCTCCGCTTCTTTTTGTTTGAAAGTATCATCGATGTTCTTGGTGAATTCATCGGTCACTTTTTGCACGGCATCTTCACTACGCCGAACTTCATCTTCAGTTAAAGAATCGTCCTTTTTAATGGCTTGATTTATATCACGGCGAATATTACGAACAGCTACTTTCGCATCTTCACAATATTTTTTGGCATTCTTAACTAAGTCACGGCGTCTTTCTTCGGTTGGTGTCGGGAAAATTAGTCTAATCGAGGTTCCATCGTTGATTGGATTAATCCCCAAGTCACTGGCGTTAATGGCCGCTAGGATACTTTTCATATCATTACGATCATAAGGTTTAATTAAAAGTTGCGTTGGTTCAGGCGTAGAAATTGAAGAAATTTGATAGATTGGTGTTTTTTCACCATAGTAATCAACATCAATTCGATCTAAAACCGCAGCACTTGCCCGACCAGTTCTTAACGTCGCTAGTGAATTGTGCAAACTTTCAATCGTTTTCTCCATCTTTTCATGAGCTTCAAGAGCAAAAATATCTTCCATAATTACTAGTTTCCTTTTCTTATTACTGTCCCAATTTTATCATCTTTTAGAATATTGATAAAGTTTTCTAGATTATTCATTGAGAAAACTCTTAAAGTTATCGCACTATCTTTCAATAGATCAAGGGCACTGAGGTCTAAGGCTTGAATATTTAAATCAATAAGTTCATGATAGCTGGCATTTTTGATTAGCTTAGCGCTCTTGTCTTCATATGGATTAGCCGTATAAACACCTTCAACACCTTCTTTAGCCATCAAAATTACATCGGCGTCAATATCAAGCGCCCGCAGAGCAGCACACGTATCAGTTGTGAAATGTGGTCGCCCGGTTCCCGCCGCAAATATCACAACATGACCACTTTCTAGTAGATCAATTGCCAATTGCTTTTCAAACTTAGGGGCCACACTTTCAACTTCAAGAGCGCTCAACACTTTAGCCTTTGTTCCATTTAGTTCAAGTACACTCTTTAAGGCCATTGCATTAATGACTGTAGCAACCATTCCCATATAATCGGCATCTTCTGGATCAAGTCCCATTTGTGAGGCAAGCTTGCCACGCCAAATATTCCCAGCACCGACAACGATACTAACTTGAATACCCTGTGCAATGTATTGGCCAATAATTTTAGCAATCGCCGTTAGTGTATCAGGTTGAAAGATTTTCTTTTTTTCCTTGTCACTAAGCGCTTCACCACTAAGCTTTAATACTACTCGTCGATATTTTTCCATAATTCACTCCAAAGAAAAACACCCAACCGGGTGTTTTAATTCAATATAAAATTTATTGCGTTTGCGCCATGACTTCAGCGGCAAAGTCGTCTTTCTTCTTTTCAATACCTTCACCAACTTGGTAACGGTAAAACACTTTCACAGCATTACCTGCACTCTTGAGGACATCGCTAACTTTGTTAACGCCATCAAGGAGGTAAACTTGTTCAAGCAAGGCAACTTCAGCAAAAACTTTGCGGATTTTACCATCAATAATTTTTTCAAGCATTGCTGCTGGTTTGCCAGCTAACTTTTCATCATTTTTTGCGGCTTCCATTTGAATACCTTTTTCATGATCAAGTTCTTCTTGGCTGACATCACTTAAGTTAATAAAGCGTGGAGCATTAGCAGCAATATGCATAGCAAGACCACGAGCAAGTTCTTCATCGGCTTTTTCAAGCACAACTAGACTTGAAATCTTACCACCCATGTGGATGTAAGCATGGACTAGACTTGGGTCAACTTCCACGATTTCAAAACGACGGAAAGATAGTTTTTCACCAATTTTAACTGTCGCTTCAACAAGGATTGGGTTGACTAGATCATCAGCAACTTCTTTGTTGGCTGGAAGTGTTTCAAGCATTAAGTCAGCTAGTTTATTAACTAGTTCAACAAATGCATCACCACGGGCCACAAAGTCAGTTTCACAGTTGAGTTCTAAAATTACAGCATGCGTATCATTGACTTTGGCAATTGTTAAGCCTTCAGCCGCAATCCGTGCTTGTTTTTTAGCAGCGGTAGTAATACCTTTTTCACGAAGCCAATCTTTCGCGGCTTCGACATCATTATTATTTTCTTGGAGTGCTTTTTTGCAATCCATCATTCCCGCGCCAGTAGTTTCGCGGAGAATCTTAATTAGTTCGATTAAAGTTGCCATTATTTAGTTCCTTCCCTTTTAACCCATGGTCTTGATGGTTTGTCACTATGGTCAGTTCTGGCCTTACGATTACGACGTGCTTGTCTTTCTTCGTAGGTTTCTTTTGATTCAAATGAAGGTTTCTTCATCGTGTCATCAAGATTTTCTGTTCCCACGGCATCATCAGCAACACGGGCAATAACAGTAATTCCACCCTTAGCTTCAACAATTGCATCAGCAATGACTTGGAGCATTAAGTGAACTGTTTTAGTAGCATCATCGTTACATGGAATCATATAGTCGACTGAATCTGGGTCGCCATTAGTATCAACAAGTCCAAAGACAGGGATACCAAGTTTTTTTGCTTCCGCAACGGCGTTGTGTTCATTTAGTGGTGAAACAACGAAGATTGCATCAGGGACACGACGCATTTCTTTAATTCCATCAAAGTTTAAGGCTAACTTATCTTTTAGTTTACGAAGATCGCTAGCTTCTTTTTTTGAATACTTATCAAAAGTGCCGTCAGCATCTTGCATTTCTAATTCACGGAAATAGCGAATCCGAGCAACGATAGTTTTGAAGTTAGTAAGTGTGCCACCCAACCAACGATTGTTGATGTAGAAACTCCCACTTCTTTCGGCTTCAACTTTAATAATTTCAGCATGTTGTTTGCGAGTGCCAACGAATAAGACTTTACCACCACGGGTAACGATGTCTTTAAGTGCAGCATAGGCTTCTTCAACTTTAACGATGGTCTTATCTAAATCGATAATGTGCACACCGTTTCTTTCGCCAAAAATATAAGGTTTCATTTTTGGGTTCCATAAACGTGTTTGGTGTCCAAAATAGGCACCAACCTCTAGTAATTTTTTAGAGGTGATTACTGGAGCGTCCGCGTTTGGTAGGACTGCATTCATAACACCTTCTTGGTTTTCTTCAACCAATTCGACCTTGTTTTCTTCACTCATCTTTGTGAGCCTCCTTTTTGTTTGGCCTCCACGTCTTCGAACAAACCCCACTAACAGTGTTAGACATTGGGATTTGAATTCAACGTGTGTGTATTGTGACTTAGTAAGTCTTTAGTATATTACCATAGGTAATAGATTTCATCAACATAAAAGTTTCCTAGTCTCATTAAAACCCTAGTAGGTTTTTCTAATAAATAACATTCGATCCTATGATTTATTTTCTTTATACTTCAAGCGTTTTTTTGAGCGGGGATGAGCATGATAATATTCTTCACGAATTTTATCTTCACTCACATGGGTGTAAATTTGTGTGGTGTTTAATGATTCATGACCAAGAAGTTCTTGAATAACTAGTAGGTCCGCGCCACGTTCTAGGAGGTAGGTTGCAAAAGAATGCCGTAATACATGGGGGTGAAGATTTAAATGTTCACCTGTCTTCTCCTCGATGGAAACAAGGATGTAGCGAAGACCATGAATTGTCAAAGGATTACCTTTTTGATTGAGAAAAACAATGTTTGTTGGCAAAGGATTTACTCGCCGCTTAACTAGTTTTTTTCTTAGACCATTTATATATATTTTTAGTGTCTTACCTGCCTCACTTGTAAAGGCGACAATTCGCTCTTTGTTGCCCTTCCCAATCACATGAATTGTTCGATCGTTAAGACTAACTTGCTGCAGTGTTAAATTAACAACTTCACTGGCTCGCATTCCGGTTGCAAACATAATTTCTAGAAGCGCCTGATCACGGTCCCGAAGTTCGTCTTGACGTTCACGATTATATTTAAAAAGAAGTTGCAGTTGCTCGTCGTAGAGTACTTTGGGGAGGGGGGCCCGAAACTTTGGACTAGATATCCTTAGGAGTGGATGGTTATCAACATACTTGTGCTCTTTAAGAAAATCATAGTAGTGCCTTAGACTTGAAAGCCTCCTTTTCATTGTTCTTTTTGAAATACCACTTGCAAACTCTACGCGCATAAATTCTCGAATATCATCTTTAGTTGCATCCTTATCAAGGCGATTAATTACCAATAAAAATTTATAATATTTCTCAATATCTTTTTGATAGGCCAAGATAGTATGAGGAGAGTAGTTACGATTGAATGCTAAATAATCACAAAACTCTTTGATTGTTCGATTCATAAATCTTCCTCCTCTTTTAATAATTTAATTTGTGCTAGCGACTTGGAAGCTATTTCTAAACGGTTGTGTTTTGTTGCGCCCACAAAAATTCCAAAATTAGCATTCATTGGTGAAAATGTTTCACTATTTGCCTGATGCAAATAATTGAGTAGCGCACCAATCATCGTTTCCGTCGGAAAGGAGATCATCTCATCTTTTTTTATACGCTGACGAACATTAATAGCTGCGATAAGTCCCGTCATTGCACTTTCGACATAACCCTCAACACCACTTAATTGGCCGGCGATAAACACATTTGCGTCTTGCTTGAGTGAGAGATCATAATTTAAAACTTTGGGTGCATTAATATATGTATTTCGATGCATAAGACCAAAGCGAACAAACTCGGCTTTTGCTAAACCTGGTATGAGACGGAAAACGCGCTTTTGCTCATTATATGTGAGATTGGTTTGAAAACCAACAAGGTTATAGAGTGAAGCACTAACATTATCCTGCCGTAACTGCATGACTGCGTATGGATGATGATCATTGTTTTTACGAAGACCCCGCGGTTTAAGTGGGCCATGCCGAAGCGTATCAACGCCTTTTTTAGCCATTACTTCGATTGGCATACAGCCACTAAAGTAGTCAAGATCGAAATCATGGAGTGGCGCGAGTTTAGCATTAATCAACTGCTCATAGAAGCTAAGATACTCTTCTTTAGTAAAAGGACAATTTATATAACTATTATCACCTTGCTCATATCTAGATTTATAATAGGCAACATTAAAATCGATACTATCTTTTTCAATAATTGGCGCACTAGCATCAAAAAAATTAAGAAAGTTTTGCCCGATCAGCTTTTGAAGATGACTAGTAAGATCAGGACTAGTAAGTGGACCAGTAGCGACAATAGTGAGTCCGCTCGGTAAACTTGTAACCTCACTATTAATTACTTCAATATATGGTGAACTCTTAATCAACTCACTAACTTGTTCACTAAATAGCTCGCGATCAACACTAAGCGCGTTACCGCTTGGTACACTTGTCGCTTTTGCAACTTTAATGATATTTGATCCTAATAGTTCAAGTTCCATTTTTAATAGTCCCGAGGCATTATCAAGATTTTTACTCTTCAAAGAGTTAGAGCAAACTAACTCCGCGAATTTATCACTATGATGTGCGGGTGTCATCTTTTGTGGGCGCATTTCAAAAAGACGCACATAAATTTTATGCTTAGCTAGATAAAGTGCCGCTTCAGAGCCGGCCAGACCACCACCAATAATGTTGACTACTTCCATAGCAAAATTATAGCAAAATATTAGGGCGATAAAAAGAAAAGACCCAACTGCGATTATCAGGCACTTGGGTCAATTGCTATTTATTCAGCTTCTTCTTTTTTTACTTTTTTAAATGATTTCCGTGGTTGAATGTAATTACACTTTGGATAGTTACTACAGCCGACAAACTTTTTGCCTGCTTTTGAATATTTCTCAACGAGTTTTGAACCACAATCCGGGCAAATGTCACCGGTATATTTTATGATACTACGGGTATAACGGCATTCGGGGAAGCTGCTACATGAAATAAATTCACCATAACGTCCCTGTTGATAAATTAATGGTTTGCCACAACGAGGACAGTCTTCACCAACTTCTTTTGGCTTAACTTTCTCAATTCCCTCGTCCGCTTGGATAATAAGATCGACGAATGGTTGATAAAATTCACCAAGGAACTTTTCCTTTTCGAGTTTACCAGCAGCAATATCGTCAAGTTCTTGTTCCATCACCGCGGTGTATTGTGAATCAATCATTTGCGCAAAGAATTTTTCTAAAGTTTCAATTGTAAATATTCCTTTTTCACTAGGAGTAATTACTCCACGCTTACTTTCGATATATTTACGTTTTCCTAAAAGATCAATTGTCGCGGCATAGGTTGAAGGACGACCAATACCCTTTTCTTCCATTAATCTTACAACACGTGCTTCGCTATAACGACTTGGTGGTTGCGTGAATTTTTGCTCTTTATTAACGTCTTTAATTAAAAGTTTCTCACCAACATGGAATTCACCGATTTCGACATCTTTATTTGATTCAAACTCGCCATATACTTTTTGATAACCATCAAAAACATTGCGATTTCCATCTAATTTAAAAGTGTTGCCATTACTTGCAAAAGTAACAACATTAACTTCGTCTTTACTCGCTGGCATCAGACTTGCTAGTGCGCGAGCATAGATGAGGCGATAAATATTGTATTGTTCTTTAGTTAAAAAAGCTTTTAAAGACTCAGGTGTCTTCCTCAGATCAGTGGGGCGAATGGCCTCATGGGCGTCTTGGATTTGTTCGGTGGCTTTAAGCTTGCGTTTCAACTTAACACTACGAAGGTACTTTTCCCCATAGTTATTAATAATATAGTTAGAAGCCTTGCCAATAAAGCTATCACTAAGTCTAGTTGAGTCGGTTCGCATATAGGTGATAAGACCTGTTCTTTCCCCATTTACTTCTTGACCCTCGTACAACTTACCAGCCACTTCCATAATTCTTTTTGTTTTCATTCCAAAGCGGTTATAGGCTTCTTGTTGAAGCGTTGAGGTTGTGAATGGAAGTTTTGGTTCTTTTTCCCGAAAATACTTTTTTACATCAATCACATCAACATGCATACCTAGGGTGGAAAGTACCGCATTTACATCTTCAAGTGAATTTAAATCACTACTATCCTTATAGTCTTTAACAAATTTAATATCTAAGTCTTTATCATCTTGAACAACGACAAGGGAAAGATTCCAATATTCTTTGGGCACGAACGCTTGAATTTCTTTTTCATGATCAACAATAAGTTTTAATACCGCGGATTGGACACGACCAGCGGAATCGCTTTTAATTTTCCGCATCAATAATTTGCTAAGTTTAAAACCAATGATCCGATCAAGCATTCGTCTAGTTTCTTGACTACTGACGAGTTCCATATCAATCGTCCGCGGATTTTCAATTGCTTGTTTAATTGCCTCACGGGTAATTTCATGAAACTCAAGACGCTTTGTGGTCTTGACATCAAGATTTAAAAGGTCCGCGAGATGCCAAGCAATTGCTTCACCCTCACGGTCCGGGTCTGTGGCTAATATAACTTCATCAGCCTTCTTGGCACGTTTTTTTAATTCATCAACGACTTTTTTCTTTTTGCTATCAATAATATAGGTTGGAGCAAAACCATTTTCAACATCAATTCCTAGTCCATCTTTACCACGGGTTGCTAGATCGCGAACATGGCCTAAGGAGGCTAAAACTTGATAGTCAGCGCCCAAATAGCGCTCAATCGTCGTTTGTTTAGCAGGTGACTCGACAATAACTAATTTCATAATTGCTCCTTTGCTATACAAAAATATAAGGGGAAAGGCGCAGGTTGTCAATCAATTTAAATTATTGTTTATCTCTTTATTTATAATAAATAAAAGAAATTTAATTATTTTTATGTTTTGGCATTAAATTGATAATGTCGTCGACTGTTTCGACTAAATAGGCCCCATCCTTAATGAGTTGGTTGGTTCCACTTAGTTCGCCAGCCCGCGCGGGAACACAAAATATGTCGCCCCCATTGGCGAGACTCGCCCCAACTGTGATAAGCGTACCAGAACGATATGAGGCCTCAACAACTAGAAGCGCATCACTAAGAGCGGCGACAAGGCGGTTGCGAGCAGGAAAATTTTCTTTGTTGGGTTTGACTTTATCTGGATATTCACTAAGGATTAATCCCTTAGCGATAATCCTTTTATATAGTTCTTCATTTTGGCGTGGATAAGGATTATTAATCCCACTGCCGAGAACGGCAATCGTTTTCCCCCCGCTATCTAGCGCTCTTTGATGAGCAACTGCATCGATACCCTTAGCCATTCCACTTATAATAAGATAGTCATTGGCAACAAGTCCATCAACTAAAACTGCCGCCATTTTTTCACCATAGTCACTTGGATTTCTTGTTCCAACCACACTGATTGCTTTAGATAAGTCATCGACAAGTGAAAAGTCTCCATGATAAAAGACAACTAGTGGTGGGCGATATATCTTTTTAAACCTTTCAGGATATACTTCATCAACAATCGTAAAATAATCACCGCTAAAACTTGTGATCACGCGGCGATAGTCACCTTCATCAATTTTTACCTTGTTGCGGATTGAGTCTAAAATTCTTTCATAATCACCTTCATAGATGATGGCAAAATATAACAAAACTTCCCGTGCTTTAAACATAAAAAAACTCCTTACTAATAAATAAGGAGGAATTAGATAAATTTACACGACACTAGAAAAGACTTAGTTGTTCGTTATAGACATCACTGACCGGTCTAAATGAAAAGCGATGAATGCCTTTGATGGGACCAAATCGTCGAAGGTTTGCTAAATGCTTCTTGGTTGGATATCCCTTGTGCTCGCTAAATCCATACTGGGGATACATCTGGTCGATATCTTCCATGATTTTGTCACGCGCTACTTTGGCCAAAATTGAAGCTGCCGCAATAGAAAGTGAAAGAGTGTCTCCTTTAATAAGTGGAACAACACCCACGTTTTCCATCACTAAAGGCATGGCATCAGTCAAGACAAGATCAAAAGGATGAGCAAGTTTATTTAGAGCTAGTTCCATCGCTTTTTTACTGGCCTGATAAATATTCATCTCGTCAACCTCTTGCGCCTCGATCACAGCAATAGCATAACTTAGAGCTTGCTCCTTAATTATATTGACTAGTTCACTCCGAGTTTTATCACTTAGTTTCTTACTATCATCAATTGCTTCATTTTCATATTTAGGCGGGAAAATAACAGCCGCAGCAACGACTGGACCTGCTAAGGGTCCCCGTCCTGCTTCATCGGTTCCAGCAATATAAACATAGCCTTGTTGACGATATTCTACGTCAATATTTTTATTCATGTGGTTCACCTAAAGAAATCCGACCAATTTGTCCATTTTTAAATTCATTTAATAAAAGCGTTTCCGCCTTATTAATATTGAGGAGGCCATTATCTAAAAGTCCGCGGCGCTTTGCAATATGCTCAAAAAGACGGTGTGCATCAAAATCAAGTGTCGTCGCAATATCATAACGAGCACATAGTAGCTGCGCGTATTCCAGGAGTAGATACTCAGCAAGAATTGTGGCCAGTTCATGAAGAGGAAGTATTTCATGCCGGATTGAGCCTAGTAGTGAAAGATTAATCACTGCGCGGCGGTTTTCATAGTTTGGAGGTAAGACCCCTGGCGTATCGATAAGAATAAAATCTTGATCGACACGAATATATTGCTGGGCTCTAGTTAGGCCGGGACGGTTTTCAACACCCGCTGCTTTACGATTGGCCATCTTATTAATAAGGGTGGATTTTCCAACATTGGGAATACCTAAAATCATCACTTTCAAAGGTTGTGGTTTGATTAGTTTATGGGCCTGCTTTTGATGGATAGGTTGACCAAGTCTTTTAACTTCAGCCTTAATTTGTCGGATAAATCCTCGATCATTTAAATTTCCAGCCAGTGCTTGTTGATATTCATTTTTTAAGAGTTCGACGCTTTTTTCAACCCGACTTGGATCGGCAAGATCAAGTTTTGTCAAAACTAAAAGTTTAATCTTATTGCTTGTTTTTTTACTTAAGACAGGGTTCCTCGTTGAATATAATGGAGCGCGACTATCGGCTAGTTCGATGACAATATCAACAACTTTTAGTTTGTTTTCAATTTCACGAAGGGCCTTTTGCATGTGCCCGGGAAACCAGTGCAGGTTTTGTTCACTCATTAGAAAAACCTTACCTTCCAGGGAGGATAATAGTATTTCTTGGTCGTTACTTGCGAAACACCGCCCTCATAGCTAGTTGTGTCTAAATAATAACCATATATTACAATTAATTTACCCTTTAACTGCGTCGAGTTAAGGGGGCCAATATTCCGTGAATCTTGGGAGGCACCACGATTATCGCCAAGGGCAAAATATTGATTTTCACCTAGTGTTAAGGCTGTGTTAGTCGCATATTGACCAGAATAAATCGCATAATGGGCGCTTTCTTTTAGATAATCTTCTTCTAAAACAAATGTCGAATTTTCAGTTGTTATTTCAATATAATCAGGATTAGTGCCCCCATCATAAATCTTGATCGTTTCATTAGGGAGACCAATAATTCTTTTAACGATGTAGTTGCCAGTTAGATTAGGCGAGATATCAAAAATTGCCACATCGCCTCTATTAAGCGTTTTCTTGTTTGTGTTCATGAGGCCAAATTCGCGATACTCAATATTATTTGCAACCGGGAAATCATTAAGCGTTGGATCCATCGATTGGCCCTGAATATATACTGGTGAGAACAAAGAAAAAACGACAATATAACTTGTCGTAAAAATAATTGTCAGTGTCAAAAATAGCGAAACAAAAAAAGAGAAAACTTTATTGCGTTTCTTGTAGTGTTCTTCCTTAGCGTCGATGCGCGGAGGAAGTTCTTGTTTTTGTAGTGCTATTTCTTTCATAAGTCTAAATTATTATACAACTTTAAAGTTGATAATAAAAGACGAGGCAAAAAGAAAGCCTTGGTGATTACCAAGGCATAACTTTTAGTTGGCTTCTTTAATCCGTGCGGACTTACCACTTCTGTTACGAAGATAGTAGATTTTGTTCCGACGAACTTTACCACGTCTCACAACTTCAATTGAGTCAAGGACAGGTGAGTGAAGGAAGAATACTCTTTCGACACCGATACCGCCTGAACGTTTCCGAATGGTGAAGGTCTTGTTGATCCCTGCACCCCGTACGGCAATGACAACGCCTTCAAAGGCTTGAAGACGGGTCTTACCACCCTCAACGATTTGCACCATAATTTTTAGGGTGTCACCGCTGGAGAAGACTGGTAAGTCATTCCGAAGTTGAGAAGCGTTGATTTCACTAATTAGTTTGTTGTTCATGAATATCGCTCCTTTGCAATTTTTTTCTTAGGTGTTCTTACCGTAAGGCATTGGACCAACTAAGGCGTATTTGAACGCTAAGTTATATTAGCAAATGCTAAATAAAATGTAAAGGCAAAATATCTTGCCCATTACTTAGTAATGTAAAACAATCAACCTGTAACTTTTATAATAAAGTAAGCGACAAAAATTACCGCCAAAACATAAGTGACAATCGAAACTTGTTTGCCCTTTTTACTAGCGAGCATCATCACAACATAAAAGATAAAACCAAAGCCAATTCCATCACTAACAGAATTCGTTAAAATGTTGAAGATGACCGTGAAGATCGTTGCAAAAGCAATTGCTTTATCATCCCAATTAACACGCTTAAAGCTATCAGCTAGAATTGTTGTCCCAATACCAAAGATTGCAAGCGAGGTAACACTTGTAGCCGTAAATATTGAGAAGACAGGAAAGATGAATGCTGTAAGTAAAAGAAATAAGCCGGTAACAACTGACATTAAGCCCGTTCTTGCCCCGACACTAATGCCCGCACTGCTTTCTAGAAAGGTCGTTGTTGAACTAGTTCCTAATGGCGCTCCAATCACGCCATTAACTGCATCGGCAATAAATAGGCGTCTTTCATTATAAGGATTACCATTGTCATCAACTTGATCAATTTGCGTGGTCAAGGGAATAATTGCGGTGTTTACCTCAAAAAACTGGACAAGTAATAGTGAAAATAAAACACCATAAATTGAAGGGTTACTAAACACTGCTTGCCAGTCAGCAGGATCAAATATTTTAAATGCAACTTGCTCGAGTCCTTGGCCACCCCAATTACTATTAATATAAACGGGAAGTCCAGGTTCAACTCCGCCTAAAAACCCATAATTAACGACAACACCAACAACTGCGGTCAAGACCAAGGCCAGAGGTATTGCCAGCTGATTAAGCTTTTTATTGGGGAAAAAGGTCAAAAACAAGACAGTAACCATACCAAATAGGGCAAGCATTACTTGAGGTTGATCAAGGTTTCCAATTTGCGTTTGGCCACTAGCAATAACACCACTAGTGTTGAGACTTGCAAAAAGAATAAAAGCACCAAGGCCAGCACTAATCATCAATTTGATTTCTTTGGGCAGGGCATTTAATAATTTTTTTCTAATTGGTGTCACACCGATAACTAATAAAATAATACTTACAACAAAGAGGACAATAAGGGCTTGACGCCAGTCATTTGTCGCAGCATAGACGGTATAAGTAAGAAAGCCCGTCACTCCAAGTCCAGTACTTAAGACAAGTGGAACCCGGCCAATTAAGCCCATCATTATTGTGGTTGATGCACTAATTAATGCTGTCGCCACAAAAACACCACCACGATCCATCCCCATATTTGCCAAAATGTTCGCGGTCGTAGGAATGATGTAAACCATCGCAAGAAAAGTTATAAGCCCACCAAGGACTTCAATACCAATCGTCGAACCCCGTTCTTTGATTTTAAAATAACGTTCAATAAAATTTTTCATGATTACCTCTATAACTCATCTATTTTACTAATAAGTAAAACGACTAGCAAGTAAAAATGTTTTTGATGTTAAGTAAAACTACTTGACAGTGCATCTAAGAAGATATAAACTAACAAAGAATTAATAAGGAGGAAATTACTATGGCAGTAAAATTACGTTTAACTAGAGTTGGTCGGACCCACGAACCTCACTACCGTATCGTTGCTAGTGATAGCCGCTATCCACGTGATGGTCGCTTTATCGAACAACTTGGTCAATATGATCCAAGCAAATCAATCAAAGAAGCAACCTTTAACCGTGAATCAGCCCTTAAATGGTTGAGTCAAGGTGCACAAGTTAGTGATACCGTTCGCGCCATCTTCAGTGCTCATGGTGTAATGGAAGAATTCCATAACCTAAAGCTTAAAAACAAGAAAGAAGGTAAGTAAGCGTGACAAGATATGAAAGTATCGTCGCCACTCTTGTCGAACCTTT
Source organism: uncultured Staphylococcaceae bacterium (assembly GCA_964480275.1). Taxonomy (GTDB): domain Bacteria; phylum Bacillota_I; class Bacilli_A; order RFN20; family CAG-826; genus DATESG01. Next base: position 27,675 of record CAYZOC010000004.1, read on the forward strand.
AGTCGAAAACAAGGCAGCGTTATTAATTAGAGAAACAAGCAATGATGATGGCAAAAGTGTCACCGTCAATGTATTTGCCGCTAAAAATGACATCGCCGTCCTGATTGGTCGCAAGGGTAGTGTCGCCAGCGCATTAAGAGAAACACTCTCAATCGCGGGAAAACAAGACAATGTCCACGTATTTCTAAAACTTGAAGGTTTAGATGACAATAAGGAAACAGATGGGGAATAATCCTCATCTTTTTTGATATAATGTGCTTATGAAACAAGAACTAATTAAAATTGGTGCCATCATTGGTACTAGAGGCCTCCAAGGCGAAGTAAAAGTATTTCCAACCACAGACTTTCTTGAAGAAAGATTTTTTGTCGGAGCCAAAATTATGATTTCAGAAAAAAATGAAGTAAAACATTTAGTGACAATCAAATCGCTCTCGAATGTTAAAAATATACTAGGAATTAAATTCAAGGAAATCACAACACTTGATGATGCAGAAAAACTTCTTCGCTTCGACTTAGTTATTAAGAAAAGTGATGCTACTTTACCAAAAGGCTACGTTTTTGACATTGAATTGATTGGTTTAGATGTCGTCTCCACTGATCATATATATATTGGAAAAGTGGCGGAGGTTCTAACAAACACCCCACAAAAAACCCTTAGAATTGCAAGAGAAAATAATAAAGATGTGCTTGTGCCAATTGTTGACTTTTTTGTCAAAGAAACAAATTTAGAAGAAAAAAAGATCACAATTAATGTCATCGAAGGTTTATTATGAAAATTACAATTTTGACACTATTTCCCGAAATGTTTCAAGGTTTTTTAACTACTTCAATTATCAAACGGGCGATTGGTAAAGAAATTGTTAGTATCGAATTTATCAATATTCGTGATTTTACAGAAAATAAATATGGACGAGTTGACACGCCCCCAATTGGTGGAGGGCCAGGACTAGTAATGCAAGCCCAACCTGTTGTAAGTGCGCTAGAAAAAATTGCTAGTGGTCATAAAATTTTGTTTTCTCCGCGTGGAGCTCGCTTTAATCAAAACAGAGCTTTTTCACTGGCCCGTAAGGATCATCTTATCTTAGTTTGTGGTCACTATGAAGGCATTGATGAGCGAGTAAATAATTATGTTGATGAACTTATTAGTATTGGCGACTTTGTTCTTACTGGTGGGGAAATTGCGGCGATGGCTGTTAGTGATGCCGTCATTAGACTACTAGAAGGTGTCATTAGTATTGACTCCTTAAATGAAGAATCCTTTACCCATAATAATATGCTTGAGTATCCTCAGTTTACAGAACCATTTAATTTTCGTGGCGCTGAAGTTCCCCTGATTCTATATAGCGGAAATCACAAAGCAATCGAAAAATGGCGGAGAAAACAATCTTTATATCTAACCTACACTCTTCGTCCTGACCTATATCCAAAGATTTTAAAAGATGCTGGTGATGACAAATTACTCAAAGAAGCTCTTGATGGTATCCAAGCTAAATGGGAACTTGACGTTATCGCAAAAAGTAAGAAATTTACTGATAAAAAATAAACGCACCAAGCTACTGGTGCGTTTTTATTACATTGGTGGGAAGCCTGGGGGCATTCCTCCGGGGGGCATCCCCCCATTTTTCATCCCCTTCATCCGCTTCATCATGTCTTTCATTTGTTCGTATTTTTTGATCATCCGGTTAATATCGGCTGCTGTTTTACCAGACCCCTTAGCAATTCTTTGCTTGCGAGAATGTTTTAATAAATCAGGATTTTGCCGCTCCTCAGCGGTCATTGAGTTAATAATAACTTCAAGATTTTTCATTTCCTTTTCGGCAGCACCAAGTTGCGACTGGTCAATTTTTGGCATTCCCGGAATAAGTTTTAATAGGCCACCAAGCGAACCTAACTTTTGCACTTGCTTGAGTTGCGCTAACATATCATCAAGATCAAAGCGGCCATCCATCATCTTCTTCGCAGCAATTTTGGCTTCTTTTTCATCTATCTTATCTTGAACTTGTTCAACAAGTGTCACAATGTCACCCATGCCAAGAATGCGGTCAGCCATTCTATCGGGGTGGAATATATCCAATTGATCGAGCTTCTCACCAACACCGGCAAATTTGATTGGTACGCCCGTAAGATGTCTAATCGAAAGCGCAGCACCACCACGGGCATCACTATCAAGTTTTGACATAATCGCCCCAGTAAGAGCAAGTTTTTGATCAAAGGCGAGGGCAGTATTGACGGCATCCTGTCCACTCATCGCATCGACTAAAAGCAGCACTTCATCAGCCGTAGTCGCATCTTTAATATTATTTAGTTCTTGCATCAAGGGCTCATCGATTGTTAAGCGACCAGCTGTATCAATAATTAGAACATCATAGTGATCATCATAGGCCTTCTTTTTAGCAATCTTCGCAATCTCAACTGGGTTTACCTTGTCACCCAAATTAACAATATCGACACCAACTTGTTTGGCAATTTGATCGAGCTGATCAATCGCAGCTGGACGATAAATATCCCCTGCTGCTAAAAGAACCTTTTTCTTTAATTTATTTTTAAATAAATAAGCTAATTTACCGGCACTAGTTGTTTTGCCAGTTCCTTGCAGACCAACAAGCATCATCACAGTTGGCCGGTTTTTTTGTAATACTAGTTCACTATCATCACTTCCAAGAAGTTGTTTAAGCTGATCATGGACGATTTTAACAACCATTTGTGAAGGGTTTAATTCATTAAAAACTTTTTGTCCGATCGCTTCTTGTTTGATATTATCAACAAACTTCTTAACTACCTTATAGTTAACATCAGCTTCAAAAAGGGCAACCCTTACTTCCTGAAGCATTTCTTCCATGTTTTTTTCCGTTAGTCGAGATTGTCCTTTTAGGCGTTTAATAATGCCACTAAAGCGTTCAGATAATGATTCAAATGCCATATTATATTTCCTCCTCGAGACGTTCGACAATTTCTTTTTGCTGACTTGTTAAGTTTGAGTTTCTAAGTTGATCAACAAGGTTTTTTCTAGCTTTTTTTTGCCGACTTAAGCCAAGTTTGTCTTCATAATTTTCTAAGTGCTGGACTGCCTTCTTTAGTGTATCGCTAACAGCAGCACGACTAATATTTAAGTTCTCACTAATTTCTTGAAGTGAGAGGTTAAGATGATAATAAAGTTTCATCGCTTCAAGCTGCTTAGCAGTTAAAAGCCCACCATAGCGGACAAGTAATTCATTGATGTAAATAAATTTATTAAAATCTTCCATATATCCTCTAGAAGAACATCCCAATATTAAGTAAAAGAATAAAAGCGGCATTAATTAGAAAATTAGTTAGAAAATAGCGATGAAAATCAGGATTATGTAAGCGACCATTAGGATGATTTTTAAATGCCCGCATGGCAAAAATAAAATTAACAATCAAAACGGAAATAAGTAACACCGCAATCGTCGCGGCGATAGGGTTTCCATTAGGGGGCAAAAGTGAAAACAAGACAAAGCGAACACCTAGAAAGACCGCTAGTGTCATTAATAGTGAAGTAATACTAAATCTAATCATAAATCATCATCTCCTAAACATAGTCCATATAAATACTTTTCTAAGTCGAATTCAGTCATATCATCTAGTTTTTCACCTAGACCAATAAAACGAACGGGGACACCAATTTCATCACGAATCGCTAAGATTATTCCACCCTTGCTCGTTCCATCCATTTTAGTAATTATAACACCAGTAAGGCCAGTAGCTTCGGCAAACGCTTTAGCCTGAATAACACCATTTTGGCCAGTGGTCGCGTCAATAATGAGAAAAACTTCATCAGGAGCTTCGCTTATTTCTTTAGCAATAACGCGTCTAATTTTACTGAGTTCCGCCATAAGGTTAGCCTTGGTTTGTAACCGTCCTGCTGTATCAATAATAACTAAGTCACTCTTTGTTTCTTTCGCTACTTTTACGCCTTGAAAAGCAACACTAGCTGGGTCTTCATTATCTTTACCCTTAACGATATCGACGCCAATTCTATGAGCCCATACACCAAGTTGTTCCACTGCACCAGCGCGAAAAGTGTCACCGGCAACAAGCAAGACTTTCTTACCTTCACTTTTGTAGCGGTGGGCTAATTTGGCAATCGAAGTCGTTTTACCGACACCATTAACACCAACAACAAGTAAAACTGTTGGACGGTCAGGGGTAAATGTGATTTCATTGACGATATCTTCACCCTGTTTTAGATAACCAATAAACATTTTATCAATGAGAATTTCATTGATTGCACTAGGATCGAGCAAATTTTGTTCACTTGCTTCTTGGCGCGTTGCTTGAATAATTGAAAATGTTAAATTAACACCAACATCCGCCTCAATCAGGATTTGCAGAAGATTTTCATAGTATTCTTCAGTTACGGTTTGATATTTTTTTTGTAACGCTTTTAGGCGACTAGAAAAATTGGCGCGACTTTTCGCCATGCCAACGCTATATTTATCTTGGTTTTCAAGTTTTGTATTAGCATTAAATTTCTTTTTTAAAAACGAAAGTAATCCCATCTCTACCCTGCTTTCTTATTAAGCGCAGCCTTGGCTGCTTTTTGCTCGGCCGCCTTCTTGGTTTTACCAACACCAGCCCCCAAACAAATTGATTCTAAATAAACCTCAACGGTAAAAGTTCGATCGTGACTTGGTCCTTCTTCTTTGACGACAACATAACGGAGTGCTTCTCTTGTCTCAGCTTGCACAGCTTCTTGGAGTTCACTCTTATAATCAGTAACAATATCAAAAGAAAAATTAGTAATATCGGAAGTGAAAACTTGCTCAATAAATTCACCTGTTTTTTCAATTCCTAAATCTAAATATAATGCCCCAATAAATGCTTCAAAAACATCTTCAAAAAAACGATCATTATCTTTGTCTTCTTTTTTTATCGAAGGGCCAAATTTAATATAGTTGAGAAGTCCCAACTCTCTTCCATAGCGGGCTAATGATTTCTTTTGCACTAGTTCGCTCCGCATTTTTGTCATCTTTCCTTGATCAATCAGGCCACCATGAATCTTATAAATAAGGGAAGAAACAACAAAACTTAAAACAGCGTCACCCATAAATTCAAGTTTTTCATAATCGCGATGATATGAATCACTAATATTGCAACTTGAGTGGGTAAAAGCAATTTCATAAAGTGAGCGATCAACTACTTCAATCCCGACTTTTTGAAATAGTTTACAAAGAGGTGACATTTTCTTTAAAACCCTCTCTTAGGAGTTCGACAACATTTTTATCGGCCATTTTATATGCGACCTCTAGTGCGCTCGTGAATCCACGAACATCGCTACTACCATGCGCCTTAATTACGAGCCCATTAATCCCAGCAAACATCGCCCCACCAGTATTTTTGTAATCCATCAACTCCCGCATTTCACTAATCCCACTTTTTGCAAAAAGATAGCCAATTTTTGTCACGGCATTTTTTCTAAAAGCATTACTTAATAGGCCCGACATCAATTTGGCTGTTCCTTCAATCGATTTGAGTAAGACGTTACCAGTATAGCCATCACAAACGACAACATCTGCTTGACCATTTAACACCGCTTTACCCTCGATATTACCAAGGAAATTAGGAAAATCACTTTCAACTAATAGCTTATGCGTTTCTTTTACAAGCGGCGAGCCCTTTGTCGATTCTGTTCCATTGCTTAATAAATATGTCTTAGGATTTTCTTTTCCATATACATGTTGAGCATATAAACGGCCCATCAAGGCAAATTGGCTTAGTTGGCGCGCGTTGTTTTCATTGTTGGCGCCAATATCTAAAATTGTCACTTTATTATCTTTGACCTTTGTGGGGAAAGGCGAAAGAATGGCCGCCCGTTCAACACCAGGAATCAACTTTAACTTCAGCGTCGCGCCACTAAGGAGTCCACCGGTCGAACCGGCACTAATAATGGCATCGGCCTGTTGTTGAATAAACGTATTAAAGGCAATGTGCATCGAACTATTTTTAGCCCGCATAAATTCCATCGGCCCTGCTTCCATCTGAATTACATCATCAGCATGGACAATTGTTGCAATATCACTAAGCGAAGAAATCTCTTCTTGTTTGCCAACAACAAAAACAAGCAAATCAGGATGATTCTTCTTAAAATTACGCACGGCTGGTACTGTGACGCTACTGCCACGATCACTGCCCATCATATCAATGACTATTTTCATCATTAATCCTCCCTAAAACTCTATGTTATTTTATCATATCCGCGGCTTATTTAGTAAACTCTAGCCTAAAAGGCTAATAATATTCAAATCATTATATTTATACATTAGTAAATAAACTGGTTTCAATCTCTCGTTTTGCCTGTCTAAGAATGCTTTGATAGTCTTGATTACTAGCGTCACTTATAATCGTCGAGGCATCATCACGAGCAAGTGTAAATAGTTTAAAGTCACTAATTAAATTTAGACAGTTAAAGCTAGGAATCCCTGCTTGTTTGACACCAATAATTTCGCCTGGACCCCGAAGAGCAAGATCGGCTTCTGCGATTTTAAAACCGTCTTCACTATTTTCAAGAATTTTCAGTTTATCAATTTCTTCATCATCACTAACTAAAAAACAATAGGAAGTCTGACCATCCCGGCCAATTCGTCCCCGCAGTTGATGAAGCTGCGATAAGCCAAAGCTAAGTGGCGAGTAAATAATCATTAACCCGGCATTTTTAATATCAACACCAACTTCAATCACACTTGTTGCCACTAGAATTTTGCTTTTGCCACTCTTAAAGTCAGCAAAAGACAGTTCTTTTTGTTCCTGTGGCATCTTGCCATGGACGAGACTAACAAGATGAGGAAACTTTTTTTGATAATAATTAACAAGGACTTCGACGCTATTATCTTCTTGACCTTCAATCCGTGGGGCAACAATATAAACGCTCCGGTCTAGATTGATACTTTTTTCAATTGAAAGATTAATTTTAGTTGTATCGTTAGTGATGATTTTCGTAATCACATCCCTTTTTGTATTGGGAAAGCTTTTGAGTGTTGATAAATCTAAATCACCATAAAGCGTGAGTGCAAGACTTCGAGGAATTGGTGTAGCGCTCATAAGAAGTAGATCAGCGTGCTCACCTTTTTGTAAGAGCAGACTTCGTTGGTTGACGCCAAAACGATGTTGCTCATCAATAATAACAAGCCCTAAGTTAGGATAATTAACCGCCTGACTAAATACTGCATGGGTGCCAATAATTAGATCAATTTCACCATTATTAAGTCTTTTTCTAATTTCTAGTTTTTCTTTTTCCTTGATCGCTCCAACAAGTAGTTCAATTCTTAATCCTGTATTTGCAAATAATTTAATTGCATTCTCATAGTGTTGGCGCGCAAGTATATCAGTCGGAGCCATTAAAACACCTTGCTCTTGGCGCAGGTAGTTGATATAAAGGCTGATAAATGCCACTAGCGTTTTACCTGTCCCAACATCGCCTTGCAAAAGCCGATACATAAGAGATGGTTGATTCATATCAAGTCCAATTTCACGGACCGCTTCGATTTGATCTTTTGTAAGTTTATAAGGAAGTGTCTTAATGAATTCATTAACTTGTTTTAAATCAACGGCAACTTTTTCTTCGCGCTTAAGGCTTTTATTGGCCTCACGAATTAAAGCGTTTTTAACTTGGAATAGTAGTGCTTCTTCATATTTTAATGTTCTTAAACCAATATTAACATCATCGTAATCACGGGGAAAATGTACTTTATAATATGCATTTCTTCGTTCGAGTAGTTTATATTTATTGATCAGACTCGCGGGAACAATATTATTAATATTTGTCGCTTCAACTTTGAAGGCCCGTTCGACAAGACGAACAAATTCAAAGTTTTTCATCTGTGTTGGAAGCGAATAGACACTTTGGAATTTTTTACTCTCATCAAGTTGGCCGCTGACTAACTTAACCAAATTTAATTCCCGTTTGCTATCTTCAAAAGTTGCGACAAGCGTGACTTCTTGAGCATACTTTAAAGTATTAACTAAATATGGTCGATTAAAGGCGCTAACTCGATAACTATAGCCATTTTGTGATTGAAATGTGAAACTGACGATTGTTACGCGATTAGTCTTAATAATGCGGGGGACACTTGTGATTTGACCATATAAAACAACCCGGCCTTTATCAAGCTTAAAGGGCTCTTCCGTTAGTGAAAAATCATCATATGTCCTCGGCAAATGAAAAATGACATCAAGAAAATTCTTGATGCCAATACTTTGTAAAGCTTGCTGGATTCGTGGTGACTTGGTCAGGCTCATACGCCCTTTTTATTCAACACCAATGATAAATGAATAAACTGGTTGACCACCATCGACTAATTCGAATTCAACATCTGGATAACTTACTTCGAATTCTTCAAGGACAGCTTCGGCTTCATCAGAATTTACATCTTCACCAAAGATGAGGGTGACAATACTTGTCATATCATCGACCATTTCTTTAATCAATTCCTTGAGTGCGTCAAACTTGTCTTTAACACTGCAAAGGATTTGTTTGCCATTTAGCGCCATATAGAAGTCTTTTTTAACTTCAACGCCTTCGATTGTCGTGTCCTTAATGGCAAATGTTACTTGGCCAGTCTTAATTGTTGAAAGGCTTTCGGTCATTTCTGAGACATTATCTTCAATTTCTACTTCTGGATTGAAGTTCATCGCCGCTACTAAGCCTTGGGGAATCGTCTTGGAAGGAATCACACTAGCGTTGATCTTGCCTTCTTCTTTAAGGACATCACAAGCTTGATTGGCGGCAAGAATTATATTTCCATTATTTGGAAGAATAATAATATTTTTGGCATTTAGTGAATTAACCGCAGCAAGGAAGTCTTCGGTTGATGGATTCATTGTTTGTCCACCCTTGACTACATAGTCAACACGATATTCTTTAAATAGCTTTTCAAGACCATCACCACTAGCAACAGCAATAATCCCATATTCTTTTTGTTCTAATTGTTCTTTTTCTTCAATGTTTTCAAATGAAGGATGGTGAGCGCCATCACCTAGGTGCGAATGTTGTTCACTCATGTTTTCACATTTAAGGGTGACAAATTCACCAAATTGTTGGGCATAGTTAAACGTATTTCCTGGTTTTAATGTGTGAATATGGACTTTAACAAGTTCATCGTCACGAACCATGACAATAGAGTTACCTTGGGAGTTTAAAACATTAGCAAAACGTTTTTCTTGGAATGGACGTTTATCATCTCCACCAAGACGAAGAATAAATTCTGTACAGTAGCCAAATTCTTCTTCCTTTTCGATTTTAGCGCCCGCCATTTGGATGGTTTGATTTTGCTCAACTGCAGTGGCTGTCGTCTTATCAATCATCCGGCCAAGAAGAGCGGATTGCATGCCTGTAAAGATCGTCACAATACCAGCACCACCACTATCAACGACTCCAACTTCCTTGAGAACTGGAAGTAAGTCAGGCGTCCGCTCTAGACTTGCTTCAGCTTCTTCTAATAACACTTTAAAAGCTTTTTCAATTGTCCAGTCGGGCTTGACTTGTTCGTTTAACATTTCTGCAGCTTCGCGGATAACTGTTAACATTGTTCCTTCGACAGGCCGCATAACAGCTTTGTAAGCAACATCTCGGCCACTCAACCATGCTTCAGCAAACTCAAGGGCATTAATTTTTGCTTTTCCTTCAAGCGCATTAGCAAACCCACGGAAAATTTGACTGGTAATAACACCAGAGTTGCCACGAGCACCCATTAAAAGGCCTTTGGAAAAGGCTTTGGCAATTTGATAAATATCTGTGTCATTGCGGTTAACGATTTCCTTGGCACCACTAGAAACTGTCAAATTCATATTCATCCCAGTATCACCATCAGGGACTGGGAAAACATTGAGTGCATCAATTGCCGGGTAGTTGTTGTAAAGATTGTTTGCGCCCGAGATTAACATCTCTTTTAGGGCTAATCCATTTAATTCTTTCATATTAAAAACTCCTTGGGTTAAAGTATGACTTTAACGCCTTCGATAAAGACATTAATTGCTTTAAATTTTAAGTCGAACTTCTTTTCTAATACATATTTAACTTGTTCTTGAACACCACCAATAATTTCGGTGATTTTGATGCCGTATGCGACAATAATAAAAACATCAACGACCCAGCCGTCACTTGTCTTTTTGGCGACAGCGCCCACTGGTTCCTTAGCATCACGTTTAAGCAGTTGGTCAAATGTATTTGTAGATTTTTGTTTATGAGTTAAAGCGACGACACCATAGCAATTAAGCGCAGCGTCATTCGCGACTGATTCGATCGCCTGACTGGAGATTGTAATTCCACCAAATGGTGTATTTTTATCAATTGCCATCGGTCCTCCTTTTAGGTATGAAATACCTACGAAATATTATACTATAAATACTCCAAAAGGCAAATAATCGGTAAAACATTATCCTCGATTTACCCCTATCCGCTTGCTTAAATTATCATATCACACTCTAGGATGCAAGAAATTCGACACGTTTATTGAAGTTATAGCGTTTTTAATTGACAAAATATCGACTTTTTATGGCATTTTTTCGCGACGTATGGCATCATATAATCACAATATGAATATTTGTCGAGATTAAATAAACTAATTTAGTATTTTTTTCAAAAAAATCCAGGGGAGAATGCAATGGAAAAGATGAAAAAACTATGTCTAGAACACCATATTGATTTACTATATGATGTGTTTCTCCACGAAAACGAATCGATATTTTTTATCATTGAGGGCATCAAGGATGTTACTAGTCGCCCGCTCATCCATCTTTATGGCGATTATGCCAATTATAATCTGCCTAACAGCTTAGAAACAATTGATCAATTACTTGGTTTGATCGATAAAAAAAGTGAGATTTGTGAGATTCGCGGGATTAAAGAGTATACCGAAGAAATTAGGCGAGAACTAGATTCAGATCAAACAAAGATTGTCTTATATTTACCACTAATTGTTAATGAAGTTAAGCACTATCTTGAACTAAAGATGTACCGCTATTATGACAAGAATAAATGCCTATTAATTCTCAACCCAATTGATGTCAAAAAAGTAAACTTAGAAACTTTATACTATGAAAGTTACAAGGATTCTTTAACGGGTTTATTCAACTATAATACATGCATTTTTCACTTAAATAAAACATATGGCGACCATTATTTCGGCTTTTTAGATCTTGATAATTTCAAGGATATCAATGATACGTATGGCCATAAAAAAGGTGATGAAGTACTTGCGCTAATTGGTAAAAAATTAATTGCAATGGCCGATGAGCACGTCATTATGTACCGTAAAAGTGGCGACGAGTTTTTGTTTATGACCATTGGACTTAATCTTGAGGAGACTAAGGACTTAGTCGCTAAGATTCAAAATGTAATACGCGGAATTCACTTGCCTGCCTTAAAAGTTGATAGTTCGGTTGGTATTGTTGAATACAAGGATAATAACCCCTTCTATACAGTGTTTGATGCGCTTACTCTCGCCGATATTGCGATGTATATGTCGAAAAATAAGGGCCGTGGTAGTGTTACTTTCTTAGATGAAGAACAAATAAAAGACACGATCGAATTCGGCCCACTAGATGAAACACTAAACCGCTTAAAATCAAAATATCATTAAGATAATAAAAAGTCCTGGCGCTATTTAATTCGCTCAGGACTTTTTAATTTGTGAAGTATGTTTGCTTGTGTTTGTTGATATAATCAGCAAATTGTTTTCTTACGATTTGATCAACTTGATCGATATCATCAACGTATTTGAGGGTAATTGTTTTAGCCTTTTTTTGTTTGATAACAAAATGAGCCGTCTTGTGCCGGAAAATATTTTCGCCTTCTACTTTGCCTAAATTAATAATATCGAGATAATAAATTCCGCGCGGGCGATGAAACAAGTTAAATAAAAGTAAGCCATCATCTCGAATTTCGAACAAAATATTTGGCGTTAACAAATAGTGAAGCCCACTAGTGGATATAATGATAAGCACTAAGACAAGAAGACTAATAAATAACGGCCATGAAATAATAGCAAAGCTTCCCGTAATAATAATATGGAGCCCAGTAATGACAAAGGTAAAAATAAATAAGACCACCAGTGGTACCAGTGTATTGCTAGGTGAATATTTGCCTTTTGTTACTTTCATAGTGTAATTTTACCAGTTTTCTCCCCTTTAAAGAATTAAAAAAGCCCGGCAACTCGCTATTCTTGCCCAAAGGGCTACCTTCGCCACTACAGTGCTTAACTTCTGTGTTCGAGATGGGAACAGGTG
>CAYZOC010000005.1:0-21215 GCA_964480275.1 uncultured Staphylococcaceae bacterium
AAAAATTATGGTAGAAAACAAATTTACATTAACAAAGCAAGGTTTAGAAAGCCTCCAAAACGAGTTAAAGTTCTTATTAGAAGTCGAACGGCCACAAGTGCTTGAAGATATTGCTTCAGCGCGGGCATTTGGTGATTTGAGTGAGAATGCTGACTATGACGCAGCCCGTAATAAACAAAGTGAAATCGAAGCGAAAATTTCTCGTATCGAGCGCATTCTCAAAAATTCCGTTATCGTTGAATTTTCTAAAAGTGCTGATAAAGTCTCATTTGGTAACTTCGTTGAAGTCAGTGATCTAGAAACAAATGAATTAATGATTTTTCAAATTGTTGGTTCGGTTGAAGCTGATCCATTAAATGGCACAATCGCCGACACAAGCCCGTTAGCGATTGCTCTTTTTGGTAAAAAAATTGGCGAACGCGCAGTTGTCAAGGTTCAACAACCATATGAAGTCGAGATTCTTCGTATTTCAACAGAAAAATTCGATTAATTAAGAAACAATCGTACAATTAATCTAGCCTCCCTTGCTATTTATTAGTAGGGAGGCTTTTATGTTTAAAGTTATCATTATTGGAGTTCTAATCACTTTTCTTGCTGTATTTGCTTTTACAACAATTGATCCAAATGTTTCACAACCAACGCCAAGTGTTGAAGTCATTAGTGAAGAGTTTTCTTCAATCACTGTCACTGGTCAAGTAAATAAACCAGGTACTTATGTTCTTGAGGAAGGTGCCACCATTGATGATTTACTCATTACAGCCGGTGGTCCTACGGAAAACGCAGATGCAAATGCCTATATTGAAACTACAAAGTTAATAAGGGGTCAAAGCTATTATATTGCCCCGTTATTTGATGAGGATGATATATGTGGTGATGTTTCCTTGACAAAAGTCAACATTAATTACGATAACAAGGAAGCTCTGATGAGCGTCAATGGTTTTGGTAGTGCGATTGTTACTGCAATTATCAACTATCGTGATATTGAGGGAAGTTTCACTTATCTAGAAGAAATTAAAGAAGTTTCGGGTATTGGTAATTCTACGTTTGAAAAAGTCAAAAATTACATTACCCTGCGATGATCATCTTCTTTTTACTGCTTGTCAGTATTTTAAGTATCATATCGATTTATCAACCACTTATTTTTCTCATCCTACTTGCACTGTTATGGTTATTAAGACGAAAGATCGACTTTCGTCTTTTGCTAGTAACGACCATTTCATTTATGGCACTGGCAGCACTGATGCGATTTGTGCAAATAGCGCTAGTTAACGAGCGACTAGCACTTGTTGTCACTAGTAAAGAGAATTATCTGATCGTCAGAACTCTATTTTCTAAATATTACATCAATATAAAAGATAATCCTTATGCCGTTGGCGACATTATTAAGATTAATGGTCTTTCAAACGCCTTAAGTTTTAATCGCATTGAACGGGGCTTTGATTTTAAACATTATCTTAATAAACAAGGAGTTGCTTTTGAAATAATTAACTACGAGATAAAAACGCTGTTTTCGTTCCCTATCCGTCCCCTTGAGATAAGTAAACAGTTGTTAGTAGCGTATAGTGATAATGCCAAAGTTCTAATTGACGCATTAATTTTCAATAATAAAGACTATCAATCAATAATTATTAGCAACTTTTCTTCTTTACATCTATTATTCTTGTTTTCCTCGAGTGGTATCCATATATATTTTCTATTCAAGCTAACTAATATCATTTCTGGTCTCTTTCTTTCTAAGCAAAATGAAAGAGATGTTCTTTGTTTGCTATTACTATTTCCATTATTTTTACTTAATCTTAATCGTTTTATATTTTATCGACTTTTTATCGTTAAAGCGGTAATGATTTATAATCGGGTAAAATTAAATAAAAAATACGATTATATAACTATTCTTAGCGCTAGTGCACTGATGTTTCTATTGCTTAATCCCTTCCTTATCTTCAATATGTCTTTTTATGTAAGCTATGGCTTAAGCTTTTATCTCTATTTTTTGCGACCGATAATTAGACGACTAAAAAAATCACTTCGCGGTATCGCTACGTTCATTTCAATATATATCTTCCTTATTCCATTACGAATATTGACAACCAACGCTTTGATGCCCTTGGGAATCATTGTCCAATTTTTAGTTACACCACTCATTAGCCTATATTTTGTTTTTGCATATATTGGCGTATTTATCGGCGGACGTGGCCAAGTTATCTTGAATCCATTAGCCGATTTAATTGCAAAGATCAGTAAGGGGCTATCTAGGTTTAATCTTGGAATATATGCAAGTGATATTGGCACTATTCTTTTGCTCGTCTTTATCGTATTAATTGTTGCTCTTATTTATGCACTTGAGAGCAAACATCGTCCCCTAATACGAATGTGCATAATTTCCACACTAACACTAAGTTTTTTTGTCTTTGTTCCCTACGAGCAGATTTATCAGCAAAGCGTTACTTTTATTAATGTCGGTCAGGGTGATGCAACTTTGATTATTGATCGTAAAACCGCTATTTTAATCGACACGGGTGGAAGTCATTATCAAGATATTGCTAAAGAGGCCCTGATTCCTTTTTTTCGCTCAAAAAAAATTTATGATATCGATGCTCTAATTATTACTCATGATGATTTTGATCATAATGGCGCTAAACAAAGTCTAATTGATAATTTTCTCGTAAAACGTGTAGTCGATCAGGCTTCAGCGTTTCCTTTAAGGGTTGGGTCTATCACTTTAGATAATTTAAATGATGGTAGTTATCATCAAGAGGATAACGAAAAATCGCTAGTTATTGCTTTTACGTTGATGAACAAGAAGTGGTTACTGATGGGTGATGCTTCGACACGGAATGAAATGCTTATTATCAAGCAGCATCCAACTTTGCGAGCTGATTATTTAAAAATTGGTCATCATGGATCAAATACTAGTAGTGATATTACCTTTCTACAACACATTAGGCCGAAGGAGGCAATTATTTCCTGTGGTGTAAATAATTTTTATGGGCACCCGCATCACGATGTAATTTCAAATCTAGAGGCCCTTGATGTAGTGATAAGAAGGACAGATATCGAGGGTAGTATTCACTATCAAAGCTTGGCTTTATAGTTTATAATATTCATATGGTTTATTTGATATACGGCAATGATCAATTTATTATGGAAAAAACCGTTTCCAAGGAGCTAACAAAGGTTTTAGAAACACCTGATGCTTTAAACTATAGTAAATATGATAATCGTACCAGTTCGCTTACGACGATAATGGCTGACGTAGATTATTTGCCACTTGGTGTGAATAAAAAAGTGGTTTTAGTTGATTACACAACAATATTTGACAAAAAAAACGCACTCACCAATAAAGAGGAAGATGAACTTGTTGAGTTTATAAAGAGTCAACGGGAAGATATTTACATCTTTTTTATTGTTCGAAGTAGTGTTAACAAAAAACAATCGCTCGTTAAATTGATTGAAAATCATGGAAAAATAGTCGAAATTAAAGATATTAGTAAATTTGACTGGCCAAAAATTGTCACAACGTTATTTAAAAAGGCGGATTGCACGATTGATAGTGATGCCATCGATCTTTTAGTTGAGTATACACAGGGTAATACGATGAATTTATATAACGAAGTTGAGAAACTAACATTATTTAAGACCCATATTAATCGCGAAGATGTAGTAAAATTAGTTGCTCGTCCGTTTGAAGAAAGTTTGTTTGAATTAGCTAATGCTCTTGTGAGAAACGATAAAGCTCTAGCACTACAGATTTATCGTGACTTTCTTGTATTAAATATAGAACCATTAACTTTCATTGTTAACCTTGCCAATCAATTCCGCCTTTATGCGATGGTCTTTTTGCTTTTAGAGCAAAGACTAACCAAAGATGAGATTGCGACTAACCTAGCTGTTCATCCATATCGAATTCAACTGGCAATTCAAATGCGTAATAAATTAAAATTAGATGAAATATATTCAATTATTGATAAACTACATGAATTAGACTACAAGATAAAAAGTGGACAGATTGATCGATTCTATGCGTTTGAAATGTTTATCATAAATTATTAAAAAAGAAGCCATTGGCTTCGTTTTTAATTGAATGGTAGTAAAGCTACTATTCGAGTGCGTTTACGGCTGATTGTAAACTGCTTTTTTTGTTTGCAACTTTGTTTGCGTGATAAATTCCACGTCCTACAGCTTTGTCTAACAAACTTATTGCTTCGACAAGGGCGAGATTGGCGGCTTCTTTATCTTTGGCGGTAACAGCAACTTCAACCTTTTTAACCGCGGATTTGATACGGGTTTTAAATGAAGAATTGCGATTACGAGCCTTTTCATTTGTTGCGGCACGTTTAATTTGCGACTTAATATTTGGCATATGACTCTCCTCTTTCTAAATCTCTTATAGTATAGCAAAAATAGCTGTTGCTTAGCAATAAATAACTTGGTAAAAAAAGCGTTGTATCACCTGTTTTGCCTTTAATATAAGGCCAAATTAGCATATAATATTAGTTAAGAGGTCATTATGTTGAATATAAAAGAAATACCGATATTATATATGGGTACTCCGGATATGAGTGCCAAACTTTTAGAACACCTAATTAATAATAACTACAATATTATTGGTCTAGTTGCTCAACCGGATCAAAAAATTGGCCGTAAACAAATATTAGAAGAAGTTGCGACTAAAAAAATTGCTAAGCAATACAATATTCCTGTTTATCAACCGCTAAAGATCAAACATGACTTTGATTTCCTAACATCGTTAAATTTTGATTTGATTCTATGTTTTGCGTATGGACAAATAATCCCTGAAGAAGTTCTAAAAATGCCAATATATGGCGCGCTTAATTATCATGGTAGTATTTTACCTAAATACAGAGGAGCCGCACCAATTCAATACGCACTGATGAATAATGATAGCGAGAGTGGTGTGTGTTTGATGGAAATGGTTAAAAAAATGGATGCTGGTCGTGTTTTTGCTCTAGAAAAATATCCACTTTCGAGCGATGATAACTATCAAACAAGTGCAGTAAAACTAGTGGAATCCGCAAAAAAATTAACCGACAAATATTTACAGAAATATTTAGACGATGAACTTGAGGGGAAACCTCAAGACGAAGCATTAGTGACCTTTGCTCCAAGTATTAAACGAGAAGAAGAGCACATTGATATTAACGAATCTATCTTAAAAATTTCAGGGCTGATCCGTGCGTTATCTCCAAATATTGGTGCATATGTTATATACAAAAATCAACCCTTAAAAATATTCAAAGCTGAGTTAGTAGATAGACAAGTAAAAGGGCAAGTCGGCACATTCACTAAAGCTGATAAAAAGGGGTTACATCTCCAACTAAAAGATGGAACACTATCATTATTAGAACTTCAAAAAGCGGGAAAGAAAGTTGTTAGTTATAAAGACTTCATTAATGGTGAAAAAGACCTATATGGACTAAAAGTTGAATAAAGGTATATTATTAGTAGATATATGGTAGAAAGAAAGTAGTAAATGAACAAATTGCATTTAAGTGTCCATGACTTAGTCGACTTTATTCTTCGCACGGGGGATATAGATACCCGTGTTTTTAATGTTGATACAATGGCGCGAGGAACAATTATTCATCGGTTTTATCAAGAGAAACAGAATGCAAATTATATCGCTGAATATGCTTTTAACGAGACAATTATTTATCAAGATAATGAGATTGTTTTAAGTGGCCGAGCAGATGGGTTAATTATTGAAGATGGCCGTGTGACGATTGAAGAAATAAAATCTACTAATGATGAACTTGAAAACTTTTACGCAATCAATAAATCGTGGCATCTTGGTCAAGCACGTGTTTATGCATATCTTTATGCTAACAAATATCGCCTTGAAACTATTGATGTTCTCTTGACTTATATATCGCAAAATGATGATTCAAAGGACTTCCATCGTTTCACTTATGATTTACGAGAACTTGACACATTTTTTAATGAACTTCTAGACCAATACTTTGAATTTTTCAATCATATTAAAGCAAATAAGAAAGCACGAAATATATCGATAAATTACCTTAAATTCCCCTTTTCCGTGATCCGTGAAGGACAAAAAGACATGATGAAGGTGACAGAACAGGTTGTCAGTAAAGGGGGACGCGTATATATTGAGGCGCCAACTGGCATAGGTAAGACTATGTCTGTTTTATACCCAAGTATCCTTGGATTTAACAACGATCATATCAAAAAAGTGTTTTATTTTACTGCCAAAGGAAGCGGCCAGGCCACGGCTTTTGAAAGTTTTAAAATACTCAATCAAAATGGTTTAAAAGCTAAGGCAATTACTTTAAGCGCCAAAGAAAAAACATGTCTCAATGATCGTGTGAGCTGTAATCCTGACGACTGTCCCTTTGCTCGCGGTTATTTTTCTAAACTTAAAGAGGCTTTATTATATGCCCTGCAAAATTATGATTTATTCGACCTTGACACAATTCAAGAAATTGCGCTTAAATTCGAACTTTGCCCCTTTGAATTCCAACTAGATTTATCAACCTTTTTAGATGTTGTCATCGGGGACTACAACTATCTCTTTGATCCAAATGTCTATCTCAGAAGATTTTTCGAAGTGACTGATGAAAACTACATTACGCTGATTGATGAAACACATAACTTGATCGAACGTGTTCGTGATAGTTATAGCCAAAAAATCGAATTATCCTTAGTTCTTGCAATGAAGAAGTCGCTTAAAGTGACTAGTGATACTAAGATTAAGCGACGGTTAAACAAACTTATTCGTGCGTTTGAAGATTATAGTGTCAATATCACGCTAGATGAGACTTTAATCACTAGTCTACCTTCAGAAATTACTGGTGCAATCGAAAAATTTATGGTCGAAGCACAGCGTTTTATGAAGGAAAATCCCGCGCTTGTTGATGATGGTTTTAAAGATGGATTTTTTATGATTAATCGTTTCACTAAACTTTATCAATTATTTGATGATAATTTCGCGCTTTATTTTGTTAAGAAAAATAAGGATGTTTCATCACTGAATCTTTTATGTCTTAATCCGAGTGTATTTATCAAGTCGACATTAGAAAGAGTTTATGGCGCAGTTCTATTTAGTGCGACGCTAGCGCCACTTGATTACTATAGTCGCGAATTAGCCAAACGAAGTAGTGATCAAATCATTCAGCTTCCCAATCCCTTTCCTAAAGAAAACCTTATTCTTCTTGTGGCGACAAATGTTGCCACCACCTATAAAAAGCGAGATGATACATATGGATTAGTCGCGGATTACATTCTCGCGGCCACGCAAAATAGAGTTGGTAATTATCTTGTGTTTTGTCCAAGTTATGCATATTTAAATCAAATTTTGTCTTTTCTTGAAACGATTAAAACCATCGATATAATTGTGCAAACTCGTGATATGAATCAGACATCGAGACGAGCTTTTTTAGATGAGTTTGCGCCCAATCCAACTAAAGTAACGATTGGTCTTACAGTCGTTGGCGGTATCTTTAGTGAGGGTGTAGACCTTGTTGATGATCGCCTTAGTGGTGTAATAATTATTGGTGTTGGTTTTCCATCGATGAGTTTTGAAAAAGAATTAATTAAAAATTACTATGACGCTAATGATCAAAGTGGTTTTAATAATGCTTATGTTGCCCCAGGTTTGAATCGTGTATTGCAAGCGATGGGCCGCGTGATTAGAAGTGAAACTGATCGTGGTTTTATCTTGCTGATTGATCAACGTTATTTAGAAAATCGCTACCGGCGTGTAATTCAAAATTACAATGCCCGCTTAATCTATGTCGAGTCAGCAGAAATGATTAACAATGCTCTCGATAAATTTTTTAGTGATTATTAGTATAATCAAGTAGATTTATTGCTATAATACTTTAGATTAAGGAGGTCAAGATGACGTACAACAAGAAAAATATTCGAAATTTTTCCATTATTGCTCACATCGATCATGGTAAGTCAACCTTGGCCGATCGATTAATCGAGGCGACAGGTCGCTTAGAAAAAAGACAAATGAAAGATCAAATTCTTGATGCTCTTTCACTTGAAAGAGAACGTGGAATCACAATAAAACTTAATACAGTCACACTTGATTATCGAGCAAGAGATGGCCAAGATTATGTTTTAAATTTAATTGATACTCCAGGGCACGTTGATTTTACTTATGAAGTAAGTCGTAGTTTAGCAGCATGTGAAGGTGCTGTTTTAGTTGTCGATGCCAGCCAAGGAGTGGAAGCGCAAACTCTAGCCAATGTCTATTTGGCGGTTGATAACGACTTATATATTATTCCCGTCATTAATAAAATCGACCTTCCAAGTGCTCGTTTAGAAGATGTTAAGAAAGAAATCACGACCAAGATCGGCTTAGATGGCGATAAAGCCCTCGGTGTATCGGCAAAAACCGGGGAAAACATTAGTGAAATTCTTGAATTGATTGTCAAGGAAGTTCCCTCGCCCCGCGGTGATGAAAACGCGCCACTAAAAGCTCTAATTTTTGATAGTTATTTTGATCAATATCGTGGAGTAGTAATTTTGATGCGTATTGTTGAAGGAACGATCAGTGTTGGTGACCAAATTCTACTTATGGCCACTAATAAAGACTTTTTAGTGACAGAAATCGGTGTCAGAACACCAAGTGAAGTTAAAAGACAAACTCTTAGGGCCGGTGAAGTAGGTTATCTAGCAGCGCAAATTAAAGACATTAAGGATGTGCATTCAGGGGAAACCGTTACACTATTAAAAAACCCCGCCCGTGAAGCTTTACCAGGTTATCGTGACAGTAAACCGATGGTTTATTGTGGTTTATATCCGACTGATTCCAAGCAGTATGGTGATTTAAAGGAAGCATTAGAAAAACTATCGCTCAATGATGCCGCTCTTAAGTACGAGCCCGAGACAAGTCAGGCTCTTGGTTTTGGCTTTCGCTGTGGCTTCTTAGGCTTATTACATATGGATGTGATACAGGAAAGACTAGAAAGAGAGCATGACATCGATTTAATTTTAACCGCCCCTAGTGTTATTTATAAAGTTGTGATGACAAATAATGAAGTAATTGAAATAGATAACCCTTCTAAGTTGCCTAAACAAGTATTGGTCAAAGAAATTCAAGAGCCCTATGTTATTGCAAATATTATGACACCAAACGAATATGTTGGTGCATTAATGGAGTTATGCCAAGATAAGCGTGGTGAATATCGTGATCTTGTCTACTTTGATGACACAAGAATGATGTTAAGTTATGAAATTCCTCTTTCCGAAGTTATCTATAACTTTTTTGATAAATTAAAAAGCTATTCGCGTGGTTATGCTTCGCTTGATTATGCCTTCAGCCAATACAAGGTCAGCAATCTCGCAAAAATGGATATTTTATTAAACTCACAAATAGTTGACGCCTTATCGGTAATTGTTCATCGTCCTGATGCCTATCATCGTGGTGAAGCGATATGTCGAAAATTAAAAACGATTATTCCTCGTCAACAATTTGAAGTTCCGATTCAAGCCTCGCTAAATGGCAAAATTATTGCAAGAACCGACTTAAAAGCCGTTCGTAAAGACGTATTAGCCAAGTGTTATGGTGGTGATATTTCCCGCAAACGTAAATTACTCGAAAAGCAAAAAGAAGGAAAAAAACGGATGAAAATGGTTGGCAATGTTGAAATTCCCCAAGAAGCATTTATGTCTGTCCTCTCAATTGACGAAGAATAACGTTTATATAATCACATTTTTGTCATGCAATAATGTTCTTTGGTAATAAATTAGTAAAAATATAGTTTTAATTGTTTTATAAAACAAACGTCAATGATAAAATACTTGTAGAGGTGATTAAAAATGGCAGAGAATAAAAATTTGGCTGAACGTTTCAGCAACGAACAGTATTTAACTTACAATCAAATCGCAAAGGAACTTAAGACAACCCTAATCACACCAATTTGGGATAAAGTAATCGAGTATCGCGATAAATTTACGCTTCCTTTAACGCTGAGAACAGTCGACAAGTCTCGCTATTTTGTCGTGCTTACGCCAAAAATTACCGAAAAGATCAATAATATTGAACGTAAATTAACGAAATCTTTAATTACGTACTCTAGTTTCATTCAAAATGAAGATTATCGGGTTGAATTTGATATTATTCAAAACAAAAATATTATTTCAAATATTGCCGCTATTTATGGTGTTGAGGCTAATGAAAGTTTCTACCAACGTTTAGTCACAAACAATTTAACTTCTCTCAACCCTTCAGAGATAATTCTTAAGGATTATTATCGCGCACTACAATTTTTGCTTGAAAAAGTCGATGTGCCACTAGATATGAATTATATTGCTGGGTTAGCCGATATATTTAAAGCCGCTGAAGCACCCAACTATATTTTCCGCACCCAAGAAATCAACGAACAGGCCCAAAAGGCGCTGGTCAATAGGGTTTTTGTTAATGCTCCCGTCAATCGAATACAAGAAATGATTGAAGATTTGCTCGACTTTATGCAAGTTTCATCAGCGTCACTCTTTGTTAAATTTGTGGCAATTTTCTTCTACTTTAGTTTTGTTAAACCATTCACCTATCATAGTGAAGAAATTGCTCTTTTGTTTTCTAAAGCATATCTTCAACGAAGTGACTTAGAACCACTAGCCCCTATTATCAACCTTGAAGTAATTCATGATGAGTATAAAGAACAACTAAATGAGGTGATGATGGAGGTTAAAAAGAGTAATGATCTTACATATCTAATTAACTTCATCGCCGATATTTTTATAAAGCAAATCACGCAATTTGAAGAACTTATGATTGATATTCGTCGCCGGACTATTAGTCAAGAACGCTACCAACCTGATATCAGTTCGCCCAAAGTGGATGATGAACCTAAAGTTTTAGATAAAGATAATGAAGAACCCACTAGTTCATATCAGCAACAAACATTATTCGTTGCGGATCAAGAAGAAGATACGACTGATAGTGAGGTAAAACCGCCAGTTGTACAACTTGAAAAAGTCCAGGATAGAAATCCAAATTATGTTGAACCAACAACTATGGTGCACAAACAAGATGAAGGTGTTAAACTAGAAACTTGGATGGATATTGCCCTGCCAAAAGTTCCTGTTGGACTAAGTGAAGAAGATGCACAAAAAATTGAAACTCATCTACGAGAAATGGACCCAAGTCTTTCACGGCTAGAAGCATTCTTCTACGCTCGTCATTGTACAGTTGGCAAATACTACACAATTTCCCAATTCAAAGAAAACTGCGAGTGTGCCTATGAGACCGCGAGAACTTCGATGGATCATTTAGCTAATTCGGGCTACTACCGCAAAGAAAAATTTAAAAACAAATTCCTTTACACCCCTGTAAAGCGTTAATGAGGAGAAAAATATGATTTATAACGCAGTACTTGACAACCCTTTCTTTATTTTACTTGTAATTCTACTAGTTTTTGGTGGGGTTGCTGTCATTGTTTATTTACTTCGCAAATATCTTCCTGGATTCAAGGAAAAAGAAGAAAAAGTATCAGAGGAAGAAGTTGTCATCGAAGAGTTAGAACGCGTGCTTGTTGAAGTTGATGATGAAGTCGCTAAAAAACAAATCGAACAATATAATAAAGATAGTGAACCAAGCAAAAAAGATAAAGACAAACAGTAAAGCTAGTCTTTACATTCATATCCCCTTTTGTAGTCACCTATGCCATTATTGTGACTTTACCAAGTTTTTCTATCAAAAAAAGTGGATTAAAGCTTATTTGTCGACTTTACATAAGGAAATAACTAGTTTTAAACAAACTAGTTTTTTTACTATATATGTTGGTGGTGGGACACCGACAAGTTTATCGCTTGAGGAATTACAAGAACTATTAGAAATCATCAAACCGTTTCAAGATGGGGTTGTTGAATATACTTTTGAATGCAATATTGAGTCAACGACTAAAGAAAAACTCACATTAATGTATGGATATGGTGTAAATCGTTTAAGCTTCGGTGTACAAACGACAAATGATAAACGTCTTGCTAAAATTGGTCGCAAACATAGTTTTAGTGATGTGCAAAAAATAATTCCTGCGGCCAAATCGCTCGGGTTTAACAAAATAAGCATCGATCTTATTTATGGGCTTCCCGGTCAGAGTCTTGATGAGCTACAAACTGATCTTGATCAAATTATTAAACTTGATGTCGATCATATTTCGACATATTCCTTAACGATTCATCCTCATACTGTTGCCTATATTAATAAGTGGCCGGAACTAACAAACGAAAAATCGCGCGACTACTATGATTTAATATTAAATAAGCTTACGCGGGCTGGTTATGAACGCTATGAAATATCAAATTTTGCTCGCACTAACAATTATTCTCTCCACAACCAAGTGTACTGGACGAGTTCACCTTTTTATGGAGCGGGCTATGGTGCAAGTGGTTATTTGATCGAAAATGGTCGCCACTATCGTTATAAAAATATCGGTAAATTTTCTTCATATTTATTAGGACAGATAGATAAACAAGAAGAATTTTTAAATGATGCTCAACTTGAACTAGAGTTTTTAATGAATAATTTACGGCTAAAAAACGGATTCAAGCTGATTGATTATCAAATAAAGTTTGGTCGTGATTTCTTAGACAAATATCAAAAACCGTTAGAATTTTTGCTTAATAACAACTTAATTATTCTTAATAATGGTCGATTATATTGTAGTGATGAAGGACTAATCAAACTAGATTACGTACTTTTTAAGCTCTTATAATCAATTTAAATAAAAAAAAGTAAATTTTTGGCACTTATTTATTGACAGTGCTAATTTTCCTTGTATAATAATCTTAGCACTCCGAAATGACCAGTGCTAAAGAAGGAGGTATTAATGGAACTACGTCGTCGTGAATTAATTTTAAAATACACCGTCGAATTATTCATTAAGACCGCGATCCCTGTTGGGTCACAAACACTGATTGAAAATTTCAAGCTACCATTCTCGAGTGCGACTATTCGTGCGGAGATGAATGCGCTTGAACATTCGGGCTTTTTGGAAAAGACTCACATTTCTAGTGGCCGCGTTCCTTCAAGTAAAGGCTATAAATACTATGTTGATCATCTAAGAAATCTTAAAGTCGATCAAAATATCAAACATCAAATTGCTAAATTGATTGAAACAAGAAGTAAGACAGTTGAAGAAGTTGTTAATAGCAGTGTTGAATTACTCGCATCAATGACGAATATGACAAGTATGGTTTTAGGACCTAACGCTCATCAAGATCATCTCGCTAGTATTCAACTTATCCCACTAGGTCACAACCAAGCCACGGCAATATTTGTGACTGATCGCGGATATGTTGAAAGTAAAACATTTGTGATCCCCAATAACACGACTGCCGAAGAGATGGGGAAGGTCGTCAACATCTTCAATGAAAGACTTGCGGGCACACTCATTTGTGAAGTAGTCGCTAAGATGGACGCTTTGCAACCAATGCTTAAAGAGTATGTGATTGAACAACAAGTTATTTATGAAGCATTTACTGAGGCATTTATTCGTTACGCTAAGGATCGGCTCTCGCTTTATGGAAAAGAAACCTTACTCGAGCAGCCTGAATTTGTCAACAACCCGGAAAAGATCCGTAAATTAATTGCCATTCTTGATGATCCACAAAAACTTAAAGAGTTGATCAATGAAGGTGAAGAATTCAGTGTTGTGATTGATAAAAACGAATCAGAACTAAGTATTATTAGTTCGACTCTACGGGTACCTGGACGTGAACAAGGTAAAATAGTTCTCGTTGGTCCAACAAGAATGGATTATGACGCTGTTGTTAGTGCGCTTGAGTATGTCACCGATGCACTTGAGCAATATTTTGAAAAAGAAAGTAGGTTAGACGATGAGTAAAGATGAAAAAAAAGTAACGGAAGAGATTGAGCATCTTAATCGTAAAGAAAAGAAAGCGGTTAAAGAACTTGAGCACCAAGTTGCAAAGCTCACCGAACAGCTCGAAACGGCCACGAAAGCGGCTGATGAATGGAAAAACAAGTATTACAGTGTATTTGCCGATATGGAAAATGCGCGCAAGCAAAATGATAAAGATCGGATTAATTTTATCAAATATCGGGCGATGGGCTTTATTGAAAAACTTCTGCCAATCCTTGATGGCTTCCACTTTGCAACAATGCATACACCAGAAGATGAAGTAATGAAAAACTTTGTCCTCGGGTTTACAAATATCTACAAACAATTGATTGATGCGCTCGCAAGCGAGGGAGTCAAGGAAATCGCGCCTAAGATCGGTCAAGCCTTTGATGCAAATACAATGTATGCAATTGACACTGAATACGATGCTCAACAAGAGCCCAATATGATTAGTAAGGTGTTCACTAACGGATACATGCTTCATGATCGCATGGTTCGCGCAGCTACTGTTATAACAACAACTAACAAAGAGCCGGAAACTAGTGAAGAAAAAGCACCAGAAAATAAAGATTTAAATTAAATATAGAAATAAGGAGAAATTATTATGGCAAAAGAAATTATTATTGGTATTGACTTAGGTACCACTAACTCAGTTGTTAGCTACCGTCAAAGTGACGGCCAAGTCAAGGTTATTCCTAACCCAGAAGGAAACGCAATTACCCCATCAGTCGTCGCATTTAAACCAGGCGGCGAGCAAATTGTTGGTGATGCTGCTAAACGTCAAGCAGTTACTAATCCTGATACAGTCTTAAGTGTTAAGCGCTTAATCGGTACGGATAAAAAAATTGCAATTAAATCACTTAACAAGGATTTTAGCCCACAAGAAATTAGTGCAAAAATTCTAACATATATGAAAGAATATGCTGAAAAGTCATTAGGCCAAACGGTTAGTAAGGCAGTTATTACTGTTCCAGCTTACTTTAACGATGCCCAACGTCAAGCAACAAAAGACGCTGGTACAATTGCTGGATTGGATGTCGTTCGTATTATCAACGAACCAACCGCTGCGGCGCTAGCTTATGGTCTTGACAAAGAAAAATCTGAAAAAATTCTCGTCTTTGACTTGGGTGGTGGTACATTTGATGTCTCCATTCTTGACATTGGCGATGGTACATTTGAAGTTGTTGCCACGTCTGGTGATAATCACCTTGGTGGTGATGATTGGGATCAAGTTATTGCAACATGGATTAAAGATGAAATCAAACGTCAACATAGTCTAGAATTGACTGACAAAATGGCGCTTCAACGCTTCCGTGAAGCTGCGGAAAAGGCAAAAATTGATCTTTCTGGGCAATTAGAGACAACAATCTCCCTTCCATTTATTGGCATGGGGTCTAATGGTCCAATCAGTTTTGAAACCAAACTCACTCGAGCAAAGTTCCAAGATATGACCAAAGATTTATTAAAACGTTGTGAAGATCCAGTACGTCGCGCCCTTGCTGATGCAAAGCTAAGTTCAAATGACATCCATCAAATTATTTTAATTGGTGGTTCGACAAGAATGCCAGCCGTTCAAGAACTAGTTAAACGTCTAACTGGCAAAAATCCTAATCTTACAGTGAATCCTGATGAAGCAGTAAGTATTGGTGCCGCCATTCAAGGGGCAATTGTTGCTGGTGATGTTAAAGATGTCGTTTTACTCGATGTCACACCTCTAACACTTGGAATCGAGACAATGGGTGAAATTATGACACCATTAATTACTCGTAATACCACTATTCCTACGACTAAGAGTCAAATATTCTCAACTGCAGCGGACAATCAACCAAGTGTTGATATTATGGTCTACCAAGGTGAAAGACCAATGGCCCATGATAACAAATTATTAGGTCATTTCCGTCTTGATGGAATTAAACCTGCTCGTCGTGGTCAACCGCGAATTGAAGTCACTTTCAATATCGATGTCAACGGAATCGTTAAGGTGTCGGCTAAAGACTTAGACACCCAAAAAGCTCAAGAAATCACGATTACAGGAACAAGTGGACTTTCAAAAGATGAAATTGATCGGATGGTTCAAGAAGCAGAAGCTCATAAAGAACAAGACGAAAAACGTCGCGAACAAGTCGAACTTAAAAATAAAGCTGAACAATATATCTCTTCAATTGAAGAAGGCTTAAAAGAAAAAGGCGAGGGTATTGACGCCAAGCAAAAAGAAGAAACTGAAAAACTTCTCGCTGAATTAAAAGAAGCTGTCGAAAAAGAAGACTATGAAAAACTCAAAGCAAAAATTTCTGATTTAGAAAAAGCTGCTGAATTTATGGCGCAAGCTCAAGCCAATCAAGCAGGTAGTGCTGAGGGCGAACAAGAGGCAACGAATAACACTACAAATAACGGTGATGACGTTGTTGATGCTGACTTCTCAGAAACTGACAAAAAAGATTAAGTGTGATTGGGTGGGTTTCCCACCCTTTCTCACGATAAGAAAGGAGACTCCTCGTGGCAACGAAACGTGATTATTATGATGTACTCGGTGTGAGTAAACAAGCAAGCAAGGACGAGATTAAGTCGGCTTATCGTAAGTTGGCCAAGAAGTTTCATCCTGATATAAATAAGCAAGCCGATGCTGAAACGAAATTTAAAGAAATACAAGAAGCTTATGACATCCTTTATGATGATCAAAAAAGAGCAACATATGATCAATTTGGTCATTCTGCCTTTGATCAAAATGGTGGACAAAATCCCTTCCAAGGTGGGGGCTTTGGTGGCTTTCAAGATGTTGATCTTGGTGATATCTTTTCAAGTTTCTTTGGCGGTGGCGGCCGTAGTCAACGCCGTAACCCAACGGGTCCACAAAAGGGTGCTGATCAAGTTAGTCGTATCCGCATAGATTTCATGGATGCGATTAATGGTAAAAAAATTCAATTACAACATACCTATGATGAGAAATGTAATAGTTGTGATGGAACTGGTGCTCAATCGCAAAATGATATTCATACATGTTCGACATGTCGGGGTAGTGGTTATGTGACCATGACGCAACAAAGTTTGTTTGGTCAAGTACAAACCCAGCGACCATGTCCAACTTGTGGTGGTACAGGTAAAGAAATCAAACATAAATGTAGCAAATGTAATGGTAGTGGCTATAATAGGGTGAAAACAACACTTGATATAACAATTCCAGCGGGTATCAACCATGGTCAACACATCCGCATCCCTAATAAGGGTGAAAGAGGACACAATGGGGGGCCTAATGGTGATCTATTCATTGAAGTTTTAGTTAAGAGTCATGAGATATTTAATCGCAATGGTAATGATATTTCCATTCAAATACCTATCTCATTTGCTGATGCTGCTTTAGGTTTAGATGTCGAGGTTCCGACAGTATATGGCGATGTTATGCTTAAAATCCCTTCGGGTACACAACCAGGAACAAAATTAAGATTAAAGGGTAAAGGCGTTAAGGATGTACGCGGTAATATTGGCGACCAGTTTGTTGAAGTAAGTATCAATACACCAACAAATTTAAGCAAAGAGCAAATCGATGCCCTGGAGAATTATCGAAAATTAGAAGGCAAAGGCCAATCATTCTTCGATAAATTTAAATCAAAATTCAAACGCTAATTAAGGTGAAGGATTATATCCTTCACTTTTTATTTTTTACTCCGCTAATTTGCTAGTAAAGTTGCTATAATAACAATATATGTGAGGTGGCTATGGCAAGGTGTAAAAATTGTGGTCGACAAATCGAAGATAATTGTAGTGTTTGTCCAACATGTGGGCAAATTAATCCGATTAAATCCAAAAAAGTAAAAACAGTGGATATAACCACACAATTAGATAAAGATAAACCAAAACTTGGAAATTATAATCCTAAACGGCGAAGTATTACAGTTTTGTTGTTTTGTATTTTAGGATTTGCCGGCATACCTTACTTTTATTTAAAAGATCGCCCTAAAGCACTTATTTCGATATTCTCGACACTTATTATCGTCGCTAGTGCTGTTTTATTAGGACAATTTGTACTACATGACTTACTTTTGCCGCTTATTATCGCGATCATAATTGTTTTCGGATTCAATATTGCCGTTGGCCTTCGCTATTTAACACACCATGAAGCCAAAGATGGGAAAGGTGAATTTTTAATTTAATGCAGCGCTACTTTGCTCGAGTTGAAAATCAACAAGTCATTTTAAATAGTGATGATATTTTTCATTTGACACGGGTAATGAGAGTACGAGTAGATGATAAAATTGAAGTTGTTGCCAAGCAAAAACTATATTTAGCGCTAGTAAAAAGTCTTGATCCTCTCAAAATAGAAATAATAAATGAGTTGACTTCTAAATGTGAACTTTTAAATAAAATCACGCTCTACTATGTAATGGCCAAAGGTGATAAAACTGACCTAGTTGTTCAAAAGGCGACAGAGTTAGGAGTTCATAAAATCATTCTTTTACAGTCAAGACGCTCTGTTGTGCAAATAGATAGTAGAAAAGTTTCTAGCAAACTTGAAAGATATAATAAGATTGCCAAAGAGGCTAGTGAACAGGCTAAGCGACTGATTGTGCCAAAAATCGAAATGGCTCTAGATTTTCAAACCATCACCCTAGCAGATGAAGACATTAAATTAATCGCCGATGAAGATCAAGTTGGCGGGACGACACTTCTTTACAAACAACTTGATGAAATTAAAGATCAATCAATTGGTCTTCTTGTCGGGCCTGAAGGTGGTTTTGAACGAGAAGAAGTAGCGCTTGCCCAAGACCATGGTTTTAAAGTTTTAGGACTTGGTAGTCGCATTTTAAGAAGTGAAACCGCGGCCATTGTCTTTGTTGGCACCGTCAGTAGTTATTTGGAGCGTTTATGAAATTATATGAAATATTAGAACATAGTGTTGATCGTAATCGGCTGATTGATAGCAAAGAATACCGTTTTTTCAATAGTCATAAGGTTGTATTAGAAAACTATTCGTTTTTTAATAAGTTTAATCGTGTCGATGATGCTTTCTCACTTGTCCAAGCAAATATCATTATCAAGGGGATGATTAACAAGCTAGCCGTCGAAAATATTATTAAAGACGACAAAGATAAAATAGGCTATCGTGTTGAAAAAATACGTGATAAATTGATACGTTTTCGTCACCATGGACTTTATGTATATATTCCATTTATGTTGCCTAATCACAATAATATATACTTTAAAAGCCCTGAAAAACTACTAACTTTTCCCTATTCGCAGTTTGTTGATGATTTTAGTGACTCAATTATTGATTGTTTTGACTTTTATAATTTTACTCTATTTCAGTCAGGTTTTTCTAATTTGATATACATCGATGAGGATGAAACAACGAAAGCATTCTATCATCCGAACCTTCAAGTTATTTTTATCATCAACGATCAAGGAAGGGCGGATACGACAATACATTTATTTGATCGGGCTCTTAAGGATCCACACAATGAAAATATTGTCAAACGCCTTAGTAGTGTTGTTGGGCATTATTATGCCGGCGATAAGGTGGGCTTTATTGATTCGTTATTTATTAATCGACTAATTAGTGAGAAATTATATCGTAAAATTTATAAAAGTCTAAAAATAATTAAGAAGTAGGTGTTTATTAATGAGTAAGACGTATAAAATTGTAACTTTAGGCTGTAAGGTTAACGCCTACGAAGCCGATGCTATAGCAGAAAACTTTAATCAACTTGGATATCGAAGAGCTAGTGATGACGAAACTTGTGACATCGCGCTTGTTAACACTTGTAGTGTCACATCGACAAGCGACCAAAA
Organism: uncultured Staphylococcaceae bacterium; assembly: GCA_964480275.1. Classification (GTDB taxonomy): domain Bacteria; phylum Bacillota_I; class Bacilli_A; order RFN20; family CAG-826; genus DATESG01. The sequence continues at coordinate 19,641 of CAYZOC010000005.1, forward strand.
GTCACGGCAACAAATTCGTAAACTAATTAAACATCATCCTGAGGCTACGATTGTTGTGATGGGCTGTTACAGTCAAATCAATCAAAATCTAGCTAGTGAAATCCCGGAAATTGACGTTGTTGTTGGCACTTCTAATCGCCATAAAATCGTGGATTTAGTCGAAAAACACCGGCTTACTGGCCAACAAATTGTTGAAGTTGAAAAAGACAGTCGAAGTTTTAATTATGAAGAACTTAAATATACAAGCGTGACTAGTCACGCCCGGGCTTACTTGAAAATTCAAGATGGCTGTGATAATTTTTGTACATTTTGTATCATCCCACAAACGCGGGGACGGCTAAGAAGTCGACAACCCCTCGAAGTTATCAAAGAAGCACAAGATCTAGTCGCTAAAGGTTATCAAGAAATTGTCCTCACCGGTATTCACACAGGGGGATATGGGCGCGATTTAGAAAATTACTCTTTTACTGAACTAGTAAAGGATATTCTAAAATCCTGTGCTAATTTGCATACACTGCGCATTTCTTCAATCGAAGAAAACGAACTTAGCCTTGAACTACTCCATTTAATTCGTGATGATAAGCGGATGGCCCATCATCTTCATATTCCCTTGCAAGCTGGTAGTGATCAAATACTCAAAGCAATGAATCGCCACTATGACAAGGCTAAATTCATTGAAAAAATAGATAAAATACGTAGTTTAATACCAACAATCGCTATTACTACTGATATTATCGTTGGTTTTCCTGGTGAAAGTGACCAGTTGTTTGCGGAAACTATTGCGACGATCAAACGGATAAATTTTTCGGAAATGCATGTTTTTCCTTATAGTGTGAGGACAAGAACACCAGCAGCCCGAATGAAAGAACAAATTGATCCAGCGATAAAAAAACAACGGGTCCATCAACTAATTGAACTATCTAATCGTCTAAAACACGAGTACTATCATCAATTTGATGGTGAAGTTATCGAAGTGTTAATCGAAACTTTTGATGCAACTGAAGGTGTTTATCTTGGACACAGCAGTAATTATTTGCTTGTTAGGGTGGCGTCTAACATAAATATTGTTCATAAGCTTGTTAAAGTAGTATTTAACGCACATGGTGTCAGCCAACTTATATAGTCATAAAATCAACTAAATAATGTTTTTTTAATAAAATGTCAAAAAAATATTGCAACTTATATTTTTTCATTCTATAATACGTAAGTATTCAAACAAGGAGGAACAAATTATGGCCGTTCAACAAAGAAGAACTTCGAAAACACGCAAACGCTTACGTCGTACTCATTTTAAATTACAAGTCAGTGGCTTAGTTACCTGCCCAAATTGTGGCGCGCTAATTAAATCCCATCATGTATGTCCAAAATGCCATTTTTATGGCGGAAAATTAGTCATTGCTGACGCTGAGCAAGAACAAGCTCCAGTCAAGGCAAAAAAAGCTAAAGCTAAAAAAGCAGTTAAAGAAGCACCAGTAGCTGAAGAAAAAGTCGAAAAGAAAACTGAGAAAAAACCTGCTACGAAAAAACCAGCAGCCAAGAAACCAGCTGCTAAAAAACCAGCAGCAAAAAAGACCA
>CAYZOC010000005.1:21315-34837 GCA_964480275.1 uncultured Staphylococcaceae bacterium
AAAAAACCAGCAGCCAAGAAACCAGCTGCTAAAAAACCAGCAGCAAAAAAGACCACTAAAAAAGCTGAAGAAAAAGCTGAATAGTAATAAAGAGTTGAGTTATCTCAACTTTTTTTATAATCAATATATGAGCAAACGCGAAAAACAACCAAAAATGATAGATCCAAACGACTATCCTTCACTATTAATTGTGATTTTATCCTTTTTTATTTTTCCGCTAGGAATTATTTATTACTTTCGAACTGACCCATCAATGACATATGCGAGAAAAGCCTATTTATATGTGAGTCTTGCTAGTATGTTTATTTATGGATTAATAATTCTTTCAAATATTGTATAATATAATAAGAGGTAATAAATATGAAATACAACAAATTTATTGATCATACGCTTTTGAAAGCGGATGCCACAAGTCAACAAGTCAAAACTTTATGTGAGGAAGCAATCCAACATGATTTCATGAGTGTTTGCGTCAATCCTGGTTTTGTTAAACAAGCAAATTATCATCTTGCTGAAAGTGATGTCCTTGTTTGCACAGTCATTGGGTTCCCACTTGGTGCTACGTCAATGGCAAGCAAAATATTCGAAACAGAAGAAGCAATTCTTGATGGCGCTAATGAAATTGACATGGTCATTAATATTTCCCGCTTGAAAGACAATGACGATGTTTATGTTTTTGAAGAAATACGAGCACTAAAAGATGTTTGTGGCCAACTTACATTAAAAGTTATCATTGAGACATCTTTATTAACAGACGACGAAAAAGTTCGGGCTTGTGAAATTGCTAAAAAAGCCGGAGCTGATTTTGTAAAAACAAGCACAGGATTCTCGACTGGTGGGGCGACTGTTGAAGATATTCTATTAATGCGTAAAACCGTTGGACCTGACCTTGGAGTGAAGGCTAGTGGTGGCGTGCGTGATTTAGCAACCATGGAAGCGATGATTAACGCTGGTGCAACAAGAATCGGTACTTCTAGTGGTGTTAAACTCGTTCAAAATCAAAAAATTGATAGTGATTATTAAATAAAATCAAAAAATTATGGCTAATTTCAACATTTGATTGCTTTTTAAATAGTGATTAATTATAATTGTCTATGGTTAAGCAACTAGCTTAGGATTGGAGTTGAGAGTATGCCAAAAACCGCAGTTCGTGAAAACGAAACATTAGATGATGCACTACGGCGCTTTAAACGTCAAGTCAATAAAGCTGGTGTTTTATCCGAAACAAAGAAACGCGAATATTATTTAAAACCAGGTCTAAAACGGAAATTAAAAGCCGAACAAGCCCGTCGTAAAAATCGTAAACGCTAGGAAAAAGCATTTATTAAAGAGATAAGGTCGCACTTATCTCTTTTTCTTTCCTATTTATTACTAGAGGTAATTTATGCAACAATATATGCTAAAACAAACTAGTAGTAATGGGTGTGGAACGGCGGTCGCGAAGATGTATTTAGCGCTTAAATCTAAAAGTCCTTCCGCTTTATGCCTAGGAATTGATGATGATCTCGATGATTTTTTAAAGATTAAACAGTTTCTCGCAAAAACCGGATTGAATGTTATCGGTAAGAAGGTCGAGGACTATTCAAACTTTTACAAAATTAGGCTACCTCTGATCATTCAAGTAAAAAAAGGTGATAGTTATCACTTTTTACTTGTGAAAAGAGCGGGTTGGAAGTTCTATCAGGTCAACGATCCAGGCTATGGTCATTATTTAATGAAAAGACAAAATTTAGTCGATATTTTTACAGGCTATTACATGTATGACACAAGCAAAAAAATAGGAAGAATTTCGCAAATTACAAATAATTTAACTAGTTTGATGGTTCCTCGTACACAGTTAATACTTTTCATTGTATTTCACATTTTATCTCTGACTCTTCTTGCATTATCTTTGTTAGTGTTTGATCAAATAACTTTCCTTCCCTATGCGATTACACTTTCGGCGTTTAGTTTTATCTTTTATCTTTTAAATCGTCAGCAACTTTTTAAGTTGAATTCGCGTTTTGATCAGCAGCTAAATCAACACTTGGCATCAAAAAATGATCATCGATTTTTAGAACTTTATAAACAGGCAAACGCGCTAAAAAGTGATATTTTACATCCATTTGTACGACTTTTGACAAGTGGTCTTAGTGCGTTAATGTTAATAACTATTTTATTAATTAATGATTACAAGATGATAATACCAATATTTGTGATTGTTGTTATCGCCTTAGCACTTCGTCGTAGCGAAAAGAAAGTGCATTACAAATATTTGCAATATGAAGAAAGTATCACTTTAGTAAGTAGGACGAGAGAAGATAAATTATCCTTATTATCATCATTAAAGAAGCAAAGTGATGATTTTATCCGCCAGTCATTCAATAAGACAGTAATCTTTGACATAATTATTTTTTTCCTTGTCTTTATAATCATGATAGTCAATGAAATACTTCTCTTAAATTATCTATTACTATATTTTATTCTATTTTTATACCTCAAGAGCACACTGTTAATTGTGATTGATTGGCGTAAATATTATGCAAGATATTATGATAGTCTAAATCGCCTTGATCAACTAATGAGAAAAACGTAAAATATGCTACAATAATAGTCGAGGATTATTATGCAATTAGATTTTGAAAACCGCCTTGACGAGCGCTTTGATGGCTATGAAAATTCATACCGTTATTATATGCGTAAGACAATTAAACACCTCAAACGTGATTCTAATTTTATCCTAGAAGTTATCATCGTCGATGAGGCAAGTATTTTAGCGATAAATAATGAGTTTCGTGGTAAAAATCAAGTCACTGACGTCATTAGCTTTGCACTTGACGATGAGGTTGAAGGTGAAATTACTGTTATTAACGGTGGAAAAAGACTCCTCGGGACAATTATTATTTGTGGGCCTGTTGCTCAAAGGCAGGCAATTGAGTATAATCATAGCCTTGACCGAGAAATGAAATTTTTATTTGTCCATGGGTTACTTCACCTATTAGGATATGATCACATCGAAGAAGAACAAGAAAAAGAGATGTTTAGTTTACAAGATAAATTAATTGGAAAGAGGAGAGAAAAATGAACGAAAAACAATTAGTTGAGCAAGCAATCAAAGCCCGGGAGAATTCGTATTCACCGTATTCAAAGTTTAAAGTAGGAGCAGCACTGTTAACAAAAAGTGGTGAAGTATATTTGGGGGCAAACATTGAGAATGCCGCCTATCCACTTTGCATTTGTGCGGAACGCACTGCACTATTTGGTGCGTATAATCATGGTGTTAAAAAGGAAGATATTGTTGGGCTTGCAGTTGTTGGTGCAACCGATAAACCTATCACTCCATGTGGAGCTTGTCGCCAAGTCATGAGTGAATTAATGGATAAAAATACCCCGATATATATGGCAAATCTAAAGGGTGATGTTCAAACAACGAATATGACCGAATTACTGCCATTTGCCTTTGATGATAGTGATTTATAATGAAGAGTGGCTTTGTTTCTTTAGTTGGCCGGCCTAATGCTGGTAAGTCGACGATTATAAACGCAATAATGCATCAAAAAATCGCGATTGTAAGTCCTAAACCACAGACAACGACTGATGCTATCCGCGCAGTTTATAATGATGACCGTGGTCAAATAATTTTTGTGGATACACCTGGCATCCATAAACCCCATGTTCACTATGGGGATATTTTAAATAAAACAGCATACAAGACGATTAGATCAAGTGATGTTTCAATTTTAATTGTTGACGCTAGTGCCGCTTTTGGTGGTGGTGATGATTATCTAGTTGAACATCTTAAGTTTGATCATCCGCTAATCATCGTTTTGAATAAGATTGACCTTGCTAGTCCGATAATGGTCGAAGAATTAAAACAAAAATACCGTAGTATATATTTAGATGTACCAATCATTGAAACTTCTGCTGTCAGGAATTTCAATATTGATGAATTGATTACACAAATCTATAGTTTCCTTGATGAAGGACCGCTATATTATGACCGGGAAACAAGTGCCACTTCCGATCTTAGCTTTATCATAAGCGAAGCAATTAGAGAGAAAGCAATCAATCTCACTCATCAAGAAGTGCCGCATAGTATCGCTGTAATTGTCACGAAGATAAATGAGACAACTTATGGCTATGATGCCTATTGTGAACTTATTGTTGAGAAGGACAGTCAAAAAGGCATTCTTATTGGCAGCGGGGCGAAAATGATCAAACGTATTCGTCTCCAAAGTCAGTATGATCTCAAGCAAATTCTTAAAAAAGATGTTTCGCTTGAAATTCTCGTTAAGGTTGAAGAAAATTGGCGTAATAACCCCAAAACTTTAGCAAAATTGGGGCTTGAAAGAAAAAACTAAGATGGAACTGTTCATTCTAAGAATGACTCCATATCGGGAAAAAGATTTTATTATCACCGCCCTAAGTCCTAATGGTTTAGTGTCTTTTAAGGCCGGCGGACTAAGTAAGCCAACATCCAAATTCAGTGGCATAGTTACACTCTACGCGCTAGTGGATGCCGAACTTGAGGAAAAGAAGACAGGTTTATTAATTACAAATGCAGTAGCAATAAGTAAAAATTATAAAATTATTAGTGATTACAATAAACTATCGGCCTTAAACTTTATTGGCGAAGCTTGCTTGAGAATATTGCATGATCAAGATGATGTCAGTCAAGTGTTTTTGTTCGTAAAAACTGCTATTTTGGCGCTTGAACAAGATTATGATCCATTTTCTTTGAGTTTTATCGTCATTGCCAAACTTTTAAAGGCGGTTGGTTATGGTCTTAACGTTGATAGTTGCGTTCGCTGTGGAGCAAAAAAGGATATCGTGGCAATATCTTATCTAGATGGAGGATTCGTCTGTCGAAAAGAATTTGATCGGCGAACTTGTCATCCTCTATCAGTAGAGGCACTAAATATCATCCGTTATGCATTCTTAGTTCCGATAGATAAAATGCTCACTTTGAAGTTTGATAATCAGGAGTTAATAACGTTATTTGATGGACTGACAGATTTCTATCAAGATGTGACGAATACGCAACTCAAAAGTTATAAAATTTTTCGACAATCACTAAAGTCTTAACACTGATAGTGGGTTGACTTTATATAGTTAATATTGATAAAATCACTCAGGAAACGAGGTTTTTTATTTTATGAGCGAATTTTCTTTTGAAAAAATAGTTAATCATTTAGTAGTCTCAGGGTTTGTCTTCCAAGGTAGTGAAATCTATGGAGGATTATCAAATTCATGGGACTATGGACCACTAGGAACTAGTGTCAAAAATAACATTAAAGATCTATGGTGGAAAAAGTTTGTTAAAGAGTCACCATATAATGTCGGCATTGATGCCGCTATTTTAATGAATCCAAACGTTTGGAAGGCAACAGGGCATGTCGCCACATTTAACGATCCTTTGATTGATTGTAAGAGTTGCCGTACACGCCATCGCGCAGACTCACTTATTGAATCTCAATTTCCTGAAGCTTATATAACTTCAATGAAAAACGAAGAACTTGATGCCTTTATTAAAGAAAATAATGTCAAATGTCCCAACTGTGGAAAAAGCGATTTTACTGAAATTAGAAAATTCAATATGATGTTTAAAACTCATATTGGTGTAACGGAAGATAGTCAAAACGAAGTCTATTTACGGCCAGAAACGGCCCAAGGTGTTTTTGTTAATTTTAAAAATGTTCAGCGTTCAATGAGAAAGAAAATACCTTTCGGTATCGCTAATGTTGGGAAGGCTTTCAGAAACGAAATAACACCAGGTAATTTTATTTTTCGTACTCGCGAGTTCACGCAAATGGAGCTAGAATTTTTCTGTGCTCCGGGTAGTGATCTTGAATGGTTTAATTACTGGAAACACTTTTGCATCAATTTTGTTAAAAATCTTGATGTTAAGGATGAAAATGTTCGCTTCCGTGATCATGATGCTGCCGAATTATCATTTTATTCAAAAGCAACAACTGATATTGAATATAAGTTTCCTTTTGGTTGGGGCGAAATCTGGGGAATAGCAGATCGTACTGATTATGATTTGAAACGCCATATGGAACATAGCAATGAAAATTTTGAGTATCTAGATCCCGAAACGAATACAAAGTATGTACCATATTGTATTGAACCTTCGGTCGGACTTGATCGTTTGTTGTTAATGGTTCTTACTGATAGTTATGATGAAGAACAAGTTGGTGAAAATGATACAAGGATTGTGATGCATTTAAAACCCTCACTTGCTCCATATCAAGTTGCAGTGTTACCACTGAGCAAGAAATTAAATGAAAAGTCATTTCAACTATATGGCGAACTTAGTAAAAATTTCAGCACTGTTTATGATGAGACGGCTTCGATTGGTAAACGCTACCGCCGGCAAGACGCAATTGGGACACCATTTTGCGTAACAGTTGATTTTGATAGTATCGAAGATGAAATGGTGACAGTTCGCGAAAGAGATTCGATGGCGCAAGAAAGAGTAAAAATTTCAGTATTGATTGAATATATCCGCTCAAAAGTTGAAAATTAGTAGTTATATAGAATATATATAGTTGAAAGAGGATAAATGGACTTTAAAATATTTGAAGATTTATTGAAGCAAACTGACATTGTCGACATTATTGGTCGCTATATTGATGTGAGCAAACAAGGACGCAACCATCGAGCGCTCTGTCCTTTTCATAATGATAAAAACCCTTCACTGATGATTTCTCATGATAAACAAATATTTAAGTGTTTTGTCTGTGGTGAAGGCGGAAACGCGATTAATTTTGTGCAAAAATACGAACATGTCAACTATTTTGAGGCGGCCCGTAAGGTTGCTGAAATGGTGGGGTTTTCTAATGACGAACTAAAAGCAACAAAATTCGAGCGCAAAATAAGTCCAAATTTAGTTCCTTTATATCACTGTCTCACTGATTTAGCTTCATTTTATGCCACTGCCCTTCAAACTAGTGAGGGAAAAGAAGCTAAGTTATACTTAAATCAACGGAATATAAACAATGAAACAATTAAGAAATTTCAAATTGGTTTTGCTCCAAGCGATGGCACTCAAACAATTAAATTTTTACAAAGTAAGGGATATAGCCTTAAAAACATAGAGGATATAGGTGTTTTATCTAATTTACTAAATAATCCTTTTGATCGTAACCAAGGTAGAATAATGTTTCCAATCCATGATCACGATGGTCAAGTGGTTGGTTTTAGTAGTCGACGGTATAAAGAAGGTGATGATTCCGCAAAATATATAAATTCACCTGAAACACCTGTCTTCCATAAAACAAGTATTTTATACAATTATTTCAACGCTGTTGAGCATGTGCGTAATGCTGGTTATGTATATGTTCTTGAAGGGTTTATGGATGTGTTTGCTCTCGAAGTCAGTGGAATTAAAACTGCTGTTGCCATCATGGGAACCGCATTTACTAATGAACATATAAATCTTTTACGAAAACTAAAAGTTGAAGTTCGTCTTTGTCTTGATGGCGATGAGGCCGGGCAAATGGCGATGCTAAAAATGAGTGAAAGTCTGACAAACGCCAATATTCCCTTCAAAATTGTTGATAATGTTGATGATGCTCGAGATCCTGACGACATCTATCGAAGCGAAGGGGAAAAAGGTCTACTTGAATATTTAAATAATCTTGTCGATGGTCATGAATTTACAATTAATTATTATCGTAAACACTCAAAATTGCGGACAATCGAAGAACGAAGAGATTTTATTTTCAAAACGATGCCACATATAGTCTCGCTTGCAAGTAAATTAGAAGTAGACGACTATCTTAATCGCGTGGCAGAAATATCTGGTTTTTCTTACAATGTTTTACTTGATATGTATAAAGCCGAACGGAAAAAGATCGCGAAAAATGAACATTTTGTTAGTGTTCATGCGAAATATCCGCACCGTCAAGTACTTAACCGCCTCCAACAGGCTGAAAGATTATTAATTGAGCAGATGATTACACACCCACAAGCTCTTGATTTCTATATAACTAAAAAGGTTAAGTTCACTGATGAATTTCATCGCTATATTGCTAATTTTCTAAGTTATAACAAAGAAATTGACCGTCAAAATATTTATGCGGTTATCCTTAGCGATATAAATCAACGCATTGATGATGAACAGCGACAAGATTTCTATAAAAACAATGTGATTGAAATCGCAGAAACTTCCGATCAAAATTCTAAGTTTCGACCAGAACTACTTGAAGATGCCTATCAAGTGGTGAATAAAGAAGGGCAAGAAAATCTAATAAATCTCCAAATGGAGCAAGAGCTAGCCCAGGCAACTAATGATTTGCAACGAGCAAAGATTGTGGCTAAATACCGCAATGGCCGTAAAACGAATAAAAAATAGTAAAGTTGAGGAAAGAAAATGCCAAAGAAAAAAGTTGATGACTACGAAGTTGAATTTGATGATGCGCTATTTGATAGTGATGAAGAAGACGATATATTAACCCTTGATCAAGTAAAGAAAAATCTTCTTAAAAAGGGCAAAACACTGGGTCAACTAGATCAAGCAGAAATCTTCGATGCAGTTTCCCACCTTGATTTGACTGATGGTGAAATGGAAAAACTTATGAACTACTTTGCGAAAAACAAGGTAGAAGTTATCGCCGAAGAAGAAAATGATGATGATTTAGACATTGATCCCCACCTTTTAGAGGCGGGTTTTGATGATGAAGAAGACGTCGAGTTTGAAGATGCCTTTGATAGTACTGATGATGAAGAGGAACTAGAGGATGAATTTGATCGCGTCGGCTATACTGATCGCTATCAAACTGTTTCGAGTGCTGACGTCAAATCAAGTGACTCTGTAAAATTATATCTACATGAAATCGGAAAATTTGATCTTTTAAAAGCCGATCAAGAAGTCGAATATGCTAAAAGATATAAAGAAACTGGTGATATGGATGCGAAAAATGAATTAATTAATCGTAATCTCCGCCTTGTCGTTAGTCTTGCTAAGAAATACTCGCACACCAATATGCAATTTCTTGATTTAATTGAAGAAGGCAATATCGGTTTAATTAAAGCTGTAGAAAAATTTGATCACACAAAAGGATTCAAGTTTTCAACATATGCTACTTGGTGGATACGTCAATCTATCACACGGGCGATTGCTGATCAGGCCCGGACCATTCGAATTCCTGTTCATATGAATGAAACGATTAACAAAATAAGTAAAGCACAACGGGAGTTAGTCCAAGAACTTGGCCGCGAACCAACACACGAAGAGATTAGTAAAAAGCTTGATGGTAAGTTTACGCCTGAACGTATTCTTGAAATTCAGCAAATTGCGATGGAGCCTGTGAGTCTTGAATCACCTATTGGTGAGGAAGATGACTCACACCTTGGTGATTTCGTCGAAGATAAAGATAACGAGACCCCAACCCAATTTACAAGAGCGTCACTACTAAGTGATGAATTGAGAGATCTTATGCAAGATTTAACTCCTAGAGAAGAACGAGTGATTATTCTTCGCTATGGTCTAGAAGACAATCGGCCTCGTACACTTGAGGAAGTAGGCAAAGAATTCGGTGTTACTCGTGAAAGAATTCGTCAAATCGAAGCTAAAGCTATCCGTAAACTTCGCCATCCTTCAAGAACTAAACGCTTGCAAGGTTATTTAAACAAGGGTTAAGAAAATGGAAAAACTTCCTACGCGCTTACTAGCAATCACACAATATATCGACTGCAATGATCATGTTGCTGATATTGGCAGTGATCATGGTCTTTTGCCGCTTTTTCTAGCCGAGCAAAACCAAGCCTATATTTATGCTTCGGATAACAAAAAAGGTCCATATGAGCGCTTAAAAAAAGAACTTTCCAAAAGTGCAAAGCCGGTTAATGTTGCGTTAAGTGATGGTCTATTCGAACTTCCTACAAATATTGATACACTTGTTATTGCGGGAATGGGTGGCGAACTTATTGCAAGTATTCTCTCAAATGGCCAAGAGCACCTTGACCATATAAAGAAACTAATACTAGTTCCTCATGGGCAAGAACAAGAATTAAGACAAGTAATATCATATTTAGGTTTTTCAATTCAAGACGAACAAGTGATTGAAGAGGACGGCAAGTTTTATGAATTAATTTACGCACTTAATCAACCATGCTTTGTCTGTGGAATTGAATCAATGTTTGGGCCCGTAAATATTCGGAAAAAAACACCCGCCTTCCTACGAAAATGGCAATTTGAACACGATAAAATCGCAAAAATTCTTGAGGGAGACTTACCCTTATCACGCCGTGAGGAACTTCTTGACTTAAAGAAGCGGATTTATGATGTTATAACGACTAAAGGAGATTTGCAAAATGATTAAGACCACTAGTTTGTTAGCTAAACTATCAAAAAAGTATCCGAAGAGATTAGCGAAAAAAAATCATGATTATGTAGGACTTATGTCAGGGAAACTTCCCAAAAATATTAGCAAAATACTTCTTTGTCTCGATTTTGATCAATCTATTCTTGACCAAGCCCTAACATTTAAGCCTGATTTAATAATTTCTCACCATCCTTTAGTCTATGGGACTAGAAGTAAGGTTTTTAAGCGTGATCAAGCCAAGAAAGAGTTTGTGCTCTATCTTGATAGTATTAATCTGCCTGTTTATTCCTTTCACACAAACTTCGATGAAGGCGAAATGGGGATGAACGATGCCTTAGCGGAAAAGCTAGGGCTAAAAAACGTTAAACCATTAACAAAAAGTGGGATGGCACGAGGCGGAAAGTTAGAATATCCTATGCAAATTGAAGAATTTGCTAGATTTGCAACGACGGCGTTAAACGCCAAGTATGGTCTTTTAACGGCGAATGGCGGCCAAACTATTAATAAGGTTGCCCTTATCGGTGGTGGCGGTTCCCGTAGCTGGAGCATCGCTAAAGAAGAAGGCTATGATATTTATATAAGTGGCGATGCACCACATCATGTCCGACGTGATATTATCTTAAATAACTATAATTACCTCGATTTACCCCATGAAATAGAAGCAATTTTCATCGACCAGATGGAGAAAGTTTTGCTGGAAATCGATCCTACATTGGAAATAAAAAAGATTAATCATGAAGAACAGCCAAAAGTTATTTACCGTTAAAATAATAATAAATAATGTAAAAAGTTTGAATATAGTTTAAAACTAGTATTTATTTAGTAAAAAAATATAGAAAGAAGGTCAGGACATGGGAAAATTTAGTCAATTTGCTTTGGATAGTGAACTCGTCGAAACCCTAGAAAAATTAAACTACCTCGATATGACACCCGTCCAGGAAGCTGTGATTCCACAAATATTAAAGGGTGACTCACTTTTAGTGCGCTCACAAACAGGAAGTGGCAAAACTCATGCTTTCCTCGTACCACTTTTTAATAAAATTAATCCAAAAGTCAGTAAAGTTCAAGCTATTATTCTTGCGCCAACTCGCGAACTAGCACGACAAATATATGACTTCGCTAATCAAATTAATAAGCACTATAAGAATGTGAAAATACTTTTATTGGCTGGTGGATTGGAAAAGTCACGTAATTCTGAACGTTTAGCGCAAGGACCACAAATTGTGATCGCTACGCCAGGACGATTAAAGGATGTCGGATTCATCAACAGTGTGATTAGTCTTGAATCGGTTGAAACGATTATCTTAGATGAAGCGGATATGCTGATGGATCAGGGGTTTTTTCAAGAAGTTAGTGATATCTTAACAAAGCTTAACAGTGCACAAATCCTGGTATTTAGTGCAACTATTCCGATAAAATTAAATCATATCATCGAGAAATTTGTTGGTAAGAGTCAAGTTGTCAACATCGATAAAGAACAAAAAACAAGTAATCAAGTATCTCACTATGCAATTGATATTCATCATCAAAATTATCTTGAAGCAATTTTAAACTTTATAAAATGGAAAAATCCATATTTGCTACTTATTTTTGCTTCAAACAAAAAGGATGTAAATGAAATCTATCAATTTTTGAGTGAAAACAAGTACAAAGTCGGCTTAATTCATGGTGATTTAATGAGTCGTGAACGCAAGTCGATGCTTAAAAGAATCAAAAATGATGAATTTCCAATAGTTGTTGCAAGTGATATTGCTGCCCGGGGGATGGATATTACAAATATTACTGAGGTATTGAGTGTAAACTTACCACAGGATCTTGATTTTTATTTCCATCGCGCTGGCCGAACTGGTCGCTACGATAAAAGTGGTGATAGTTATGTCTTCTACGATCATGATTCACTCGCGACGATTGAAAAATTAGCAAATTTAGGTGTTGATTTTGCTCATCTACTATATAAAAACAATGAATTTAGTGAGAAAATATTAAGTCGTCGTGCGACAAAAACGAAGAGTGTCGATCGTTATGATGATGAATTAAGAACTAAAATACATCAGGTTAAGAGTAAAAATAAGACAACACGTGTAAAACCCGGATATAAAAAGAAAGTCCAAAAACAAGTCGAACAGGTAAAACGCAAACATCGTCGTAAATTAATCAATGAGAAAGTCATGGAAACTGTACGTAACGTCAAACGAAAAGAGGCACGCGATGAGTAAGATTATTATTGGTTCTCATGTCAGTATGAGTGGGCCTGATTATTATTTGTCTAGCGTTAAAGAGGCGATAAGTTATGGGGCTAATACGCTAATGTTTTATACAGGAGCTCCCCAAAACACCCTAAGAAAAAATACTAGTGAATTTAATATTCCTCAAGCAATAGCTCTACTTGAAGAGGCAGGATTTGATAAATCTAAGATAGTAGCCCATGCTCCTTACATTATTAATCTTGCTAATACGACAAAGAGTGCAACATTTGAACTAGCAGTTTCATTTTTAAAAGAAGAACTGCAAAGAGTTGCAGATTTTTCAGTATCTATGGTCGTTTTACATCCTGGCGCACATGTCGGTGCTGGTGATGAAGTTGGGATAAACCAAATTATTAACGGATTGAATTTAGTTCTTAACGATGATAATAATGATGTTCTCATCGCCTTAGAAACAATGGCGGGAAAGGGCAGTGAAGTCGGGAAAAGATTCGAAGATATTGCACAAATTATTGCTGGCGTCGATAAAAAAGAACGTCTTGGTGTTTGTCTAGACACGTGTCATATTAATGATGCTGGTTATGATGTTGAAGATGTTGATGCCTTACTTAATGAATTTGATCGAGTGATTGGCTTGGAGCGCTTAAAAGTCATCCATATTAATGACTCTAAAAACCCTCGTGGGGCTAGAAAAGACCGCCATGAAAATATCGGATATGGAACAATTGGGTTTGAAACAATTAAAAGATTTGTTCATCACCCTCGCTTAAAAGATATTCCAAAAATACTTGAAACGCCCTACATTGATAAAAAACCACCTTATAAAGAGGAAATCGCAATGTTAAAAGATGGTGTTTATATTGAAAATTGGCGCGAAAATAACTTCTAAAACTAGGAAGATATGTAAGCTTTTTATGTCAATGAGTAAAAAAATATAATGTTAGTCAAAATATTAATGCAATTACAAGTAATTGTGATATAATCTTAAGGACCGGAGGTGAATTATAT
>CAYZOC010000006.1:0-33534 GCA_964480275.1 uncultured Staphylococcaceae bacterium
GCACAAACACTACTAGCATCGCAGCTAGTGTGAGCATGGACTTTCCTCTAACAAACTAGTTGTCAGCAATTATCCGGATCGACTATTTGATTTTTTTGGGGTCATACCCAAGACTCCAAAGAAATTTTTCATAAGCGGCAATGCGCTTGATATTTTCAAAGTTGTCTTGATGAGCATCTTTAATTTTTTCATATTCCTTCATCCGCTTTTCGACAGCGATTAATCGCGCCTCAAGGTCGAGTTTTTGTGAATATGTCGTTTGGTATTTAGTCTCAAGTCGCGCTAAATTGTTGGTGACTTTCTTAAATTCTTGATAGTCCTTTATCACTTTGTCAAAGAAACGATCAACTTCAAGTGCATCGTAGCCTTTGTTTGCAGGTGCAAACTTGTGATTAAGAATTTGATTATCATCAAAATTAAATTTATAGCTCATTGTGACCTCGCAATTATTATAAAGTTTTACTGGCGATAAAGCAATCAAAAGGGCCAATTTAATGTTTTATAAATCGCCAAATAATGATAAAATTATAAATATGAAAAAACTATTAAAAAGTATTGGAAAAGAAAAGATCGTTATCTTCCTTGATCTTGAGGGAACGCAATTTTCTCATGAACTAATTTCACTAGGGGCTTGCAAGGCAAAAGTAAAGAAAGATGGAACTTTTTCACGTTTAGATAAGGGTTTTCAAGTTTATGTAAAGGCTAAAAACCATATTGGTCGTTACGTCGAGAGGCTTACCGGTATCAATCAGGCGCTTCTTGATGAAAAAGGTATTAGTTATATTGAGGCGATGAATCAGTTCAAAAAGTATGTTGGACGTGAATTTAAAAAAGCAAAGTTTGTCACCTTTGGCAGCCACGATATTCGGATATTCAACCAATCAGAAATGCATTCAGGTCCTGCCGATGATGAGTTTTTTAAAATCATTCGCCATAATCATGTTGATCTTGCAAAAATTATTAGTGAGTATGTCAAAGACGATAAAAATAATCCACTTTCACTAAGCAACTACTGCAAACTATTTAATGTCAGTATGAGTGGAACTGAGCACGAAGCTCTAAGTGATGCAAAAAATCTCGCCTATTTATATAATGCAATTGTTAAAAATCCTGATTTTGTTAGTCGTGAATATATGAAAATCATCGAAACTGGCCGGGGTATGCCACGACCGATACAAAAACTAATTAAACGTCTTCGTGAACAAGGGAGTGTCGATCAAAAAGACCTTGAACGTTTTGTTAAAGAAGAAATTAAAGGTGAAAAAACAACAAAATAACTATGATTAAATATCCAAATGGCAAACAAGCTACAGGCTCCAAGGTAGAACCCACTAGTAAACGGCGCTTACAAAGCGCGGCAAATCGCGGAATGAGTCTCGAACAAGATATTAATCTTTCTAATGAGTACTATAAAAACAAAGGGCAAGCACTTATTACTAAACGGCCGACACCAGTCAATGTTGTTAAAGTCGATTACGAAAAGGGCGCAAGAATTATTGATGCCTACTTTGAAAAACAGTCTACAACAGATTATAACGGTGTTTACCAGGGAAAATATATTGATTTTGAAGCAAAATCCACAAATAATAAGACATCATTCCCACTAAATAACATTAGTAAACATCAAATTGAACACCTAAAAAATGTATTACTTCATGGTGGTATCTGCTTTTTTATTATTGAGTTTTCGCTGATCAACAAGTTATTTTTACTCGATGCCAAAATTATGATTGAATACATTAAAACTTCTGATCGTAAATCAATTCCTCTTAGTGTTTTTAAAGAAAAAGCCCTTGAGCTTAGTTATGGATTTAGTCCTCGAATTGACTACCTCAGTGCTGTTAAAAAGTTTTATAATTTATAAATTTTTATTTTTTTCCAAACAAATATCGACTATTTTACACTCCCGACACCGGGGTTTTTTTGCTTTACAAAAATAGCGACCAAAGAATATCATTTGATGATGCATTTTAATGTAGTCTTCAACTTTAAGCGTTTTTCTAAGTTTTTGTTCAACTTGTTCAAGGCTATCCTTGAGCTTGGCAAACCCTAAACGCTTCGAAATTCTAAAGACATGCGTATCGACCGCAATCTCGGGAATATTAAATAGTTCCGCTCTAACAACATTGGCAGTTTTAATACCAACGCCTGGAAGAGCAAGTAGCTCTTGTTTGTCACTTGGAACTTTTCCGCTATGTTTATTTGATAAAATTCGTACTGTTCTATAAATATTTTTAGCCTTAGCCTTATAAAGACCAATCGTTTTAAATGCTTGTTCAAGTTCAATAAGGGATAAAGAAATAATCGAATTCAAACTTGGATACATAGTAAAAAAAGTCCTAGTCAAAGCATTAACAGCCTTATCTGTTGCCTGGGCACTTAGGATGACAGCGATTAAAAGTTCATAGTCCTTGCTATATTCTAATTCACCATGAGCGTCAGGAAATAACTGATCAAAATATGTTGTAATCGTTTGTAGCTTATCTTTATTCATGCTCATCTAATTCTTTTTTTGTCGCGGCAACGAGATTTTCAATTGTTGTTCTTTTCTTCTCGCTTTGTGCACTAGTTCCCTCACTACGCATTTCAATTTCAATAGCTTTTTGTAGGATTATTTTATCGATGGCCTTGATTGAGCGGCGGTTTTTTCTCACACCATCTTCTAGTGCGTCAATAATAAGGTCGGCACTATAACCATATTCAAACCAAGTCTGAATTGTTTGCATTTCTAGTGGGGACAAACTACGGCCAAATTCGCTTTGAAAGCGATGATAGACCCTGTCCATTTCATTTTGAATATCTAAATCTTCGCCCCGCTCTTTACTTTTTTCATAGTCAAGTTGAAACTCTAAGAGTAATCGAGCCCGAAGTGGATTAATACTTGTTTTCATTACACCCTTTTCATTCTTGTATTCTAAAAGTCCCTTATTTATTAGACGAACAAAAATCTCATCGAGTGTTTTGCTTGGGTAATTCATCACAAGTGAAAGCATTTCTGGCGTAACAAAATCATTGCCTTGTAAGATCAGATGATCAAGCATAAAAAGCGTTGCAAGTTCATCTTCTTTGATAAGTAGACGCTTATAGTATTCTAAAAGAAGAAAATGAAAATCAAGCGCCGCCGGTATCTTATTCATCATCTATTCCACCGTCACCGATTTTGCTAGATTTCGCGGCTTATCAATATTAGTGCCCAACTCTAGTGCTACATAGTAGGCTAAATATTGCCCGACCATCCCCATTGTTAGCGGCGCCAAATAGTTTTTGGTTGTTGGAACAATGACGCTATCTTCTTCCCGTGATAGTGATTTTGGCGAAATAATATAAACATGGGCTCCTCGAGCCTTTACTTCCTCAAAGTTTGAACGAATGGCATCAGCAGTTAATGGATCACTAACGAAGCCGACAACTGGCGATTCTTTGGTAATGAGGGCAATTGGGCCATGTTTTAGTTCGCCACCTGGAAAAGCTTCACTATGAAGATAAGTGATTTCTTTAAGTTTTAATGATGCTTCCAGAGCAACATCATGATCAAGTCCGCGACCTAAGAAATATACGTCATGAGCTTGGGCAATATCCTTGGCGACGTGATGAATAGTCTCCTTAGCGGCAATAATCTTTTCTTGAGCTTTGATAACGGCATAGAAATCATTAATTGTATTATGATTGTCTCTTAGTGCGCCGATAATTAACGAAAATAAAGTTACTTGGGCAGTATATGCTTTCGTCGAAGCAACACTAACTTCATATCCAGCATAAAGTAAAAGGGTAAAATCGGCTAGTCGATCTAGCGTTGATCCTTTAGAATTTGTCACAGTAATTATCGTATTACCACGTTCTTTAACAATATCAACGCAGCGAATTAAATCAGCAGTTTCACCTGATTGACTAACAAAGATGAAGACACTATCGGGATCTGTAACATAGGGATAATATGCCCATTCACTGGCAACAAAAACATCTACATTTTTACCATAGTTGAAGAAATATCTTCGCGCAATCAGCGAAGCATGATAACTTGTACCAGCGGCAATAAATACAAGTTTAGGGGCTTTTTTAATTGTTTTAATTAGATTTTTATCAAATAAATATTTGCTACCATCATAATAGTAGTCAAGAAGTCTCCTAACAACCTGCGTTGATTCTTCAATTTCTTTAAGCATGTAGTGAGGATAACCTTCTAAGCCAATATCGTATTCGTCGATATCCGCTTTATGATATTTGTAATTTAAAGGTTCGCTTATCCCATCTTTATAGACAACAAGTTCTGTTTTGGTAATAAAGCCATATTGACCATCGCCAACTGTGTAAAAATCATTGGCATCTTTAATCATTGGCATATAATCACTAGCAAGAAACATCCCTTCTTGACCTCGACCAATCACCAAAGGAGAGCGCATTTTTGCAAAGTAAATATGCTCTTCATCACCCTTGAAAATTATTGCTAAGGCATAACTGCCACGAATTTCACCTAATGCTTTTTTAATCGCCGCTAAAATATTTTGATTGTTTTTTATATAGTAATGTTCAATTAAATTAGCAACAACCTCGGTGTCAGTATCACTTTTAAAAGTGTAACCTTGATCGCTTAATTTTGCTTTAAGTGTGCGGAAATTATCAATTACACCATTATGAACCAGCGAGAAAAGATTATTCATACTATTTTGTGGATGCGCATTTTTAACACTAGGTTCGCCATGCGTTGCCCACCTAGTATGGCCTACCCCGACTGAAACAGGTTCATGATCAATAAGTTCCTGATCTAAAAGGTCGACGCCACCCTTAACACGGGTTAAATCGATTTTGCCATTATTTACCAAAGCAATACCAGCAGAATCATAGCCGCGATATTCAAGCGACCTCAAACCTTTAATAATATACTTTTTGACATCTTTTGAAGAAATGCCACCAACGATACCACACATAAAATACTCCTTTATAGGACTGATAAGATATAGTTTATTTTACTATAAAAAGGGTCTAGTTAAAACAAATCATTAAAGTTTCAAGTAGTTCTTAACTTCCCAGTCAGTAACAAGCACGCGGTAGTCATCCCATTCTTGCTCTTTAGCCATAATATACTTGTTATATGTATGATCGCCGAGCGTTTCAAGCATTAATGGGTCACGCTTAAATTCTTTGATAGCGTCTTTTAAGTTTTCAGGTACATTTTGAATGCCTTGAGCTTCCCGTTGTTCGCGAGAAAGCGAATAAATATTATCATTAACTGGCGCTATCAAGTCAGAATCACTAATTATTCCATCAAGCCCACTCATTAAAATAACTGCAAGGGCTAGATAAGGATTTGCCGCTGAATCAACACTACGAATTTCTGCCCGTGTTGCTTGCCCTCTTACTGCTGGAATCCGAATGAGACTACTACGATTAGCATCACTCCAACAAGCATAAACTGGTGCTTCATAGCCGGGAATTAAACGTTTATAAGAATTGACAATTGGATTAGTAATAAGTGTGAATGCACGAGCATGATTAAGGATACCAGTAATCCATTTGCGAGCGGTAAGTGATAGCTTCATCGAGTCATTTTCATCATAAAAAATATTATTACCATCTAAGTCTGCAAGTGAGCAGTTAGTGTGCATTCCACTTCCACTAATTCCTGCCATTGGCTTAGGCATAAATGTTGCATATAAATTATGGCGTCGAGCAACAACTTTAACTACTTGTTTAAAGGTTTGCACATTGTCGCAAGCAGCAACAACATCAGCAAACTTAAAGTTAATTTCATGTTGTCCACTAGCTACTTCGTGATGACTTGATTGAACAACAAAACCAAGTTTTTCAAGTTCAAGGGCAATGTCTCGGCGGGCATTTTCTGCGCCGTCAATTGGAGCCATATCAAAATAACCACCATGATCATTTGGCTCAAGAACAGGATTGCCATTGCTATCAATCTTAAAAAGGAAAAATTCTGGCTCAAAACCTATATTTAAAGTTGCAAACCCCATTTCATTCATCTTTTTAACTGCGCGTTTTAAAATATAACGAGGGTCACCCGGAAATGGTTTACCATAATATGTATAGACATCACATATTAAACGCGCGACTTTGCCATAACTCAACTCTTCGAATGGTAGAATCAACCAAGTGTCAAGATCAGGCCGTAAGTACATGTCAGCTTCTTTGATACGAACGAAACCTTCAATTGAGGAGCCATCAAAAATTATTTTTCCATTTAATGCATCTTCAAGCTTATTAAGTGGAATTTCTACAGCCTTGATCGTGCCTAGCATATCAGTAAACTGGAGACGAATATAGCGAACATTTTCTTTTAAGGCCACTTCTAGAATTCTTTGCTTTGTGAATTTACTCATAAAATTACTCCCATGAGAAAATATTACACCAATTTTTAGAAACAAGTTAGTAATATTGTTCGAAAAGTAGTAAAAGAACACTTATAGTGTGCATAAAAGCGCTTTTTTTATGAATCAGCGTAATAATTGATTTCTATATGTTGGTTTTAATGGAAAAATTTTCAAGAATGCTGATGGCTTTTTCGCTATCAATTTTCAACATTTTCCGTACTTCAAATTCAACTTTATCTTGATTAAGATTATCAAGAAGCCTAACTTGCTCAACAATTGCGTGTTCTAAATTTTGTTCCAAGGAAAAATCTAATCTAAGCATAAAGCGCAGGGCTCTTAGAATTCTTAATGGATCTTCCTTGATTCGTAGATTTGGATCACCAATCATCCGGATTTTTTTGTTTTTTAAATCCTTTAGTCCATCACAATAATCATAAACATTTAAAGAGGCATCTAAATAGAGGGCATTAATTGTAAAGTCCCGCCGACGATAATCAAGCTCTGGTGTTTTAACAAAAACTATTTGACCAGGATGACGATAGTCTTTATAATCCCCTTCTTTTCTTAAAGTCGTCACTTCAACTTTGTATATATCAAAATGAAAAGAAACAGTGCCATATTTTTCAAATCGATAATTTGCATCAGGAAAAAACTCACGAGTTTCTTCGGGAGTGGCATCACTACATAAGTCTAAGTCAGCACTAGGTAACTTTAAAAGATAGTCGCGAACGGAACCGCCGACTAAATATAGCTTATATCCATATTTTGCATAAATATCTGCTAGATTTGAAAAGGCTTCAAGAATTTCCATGGATTAAGTATAGCATTTAACGGTAGAATTTATGGTAAAAGATAAAAGAAAATGGAGCTTGCGCTCCACGTTCTTTATTGAACTTTGTTTTTTAGAATTTTGGAAGGCTTGAAGACGATTGTCTTGCCGCCAGGAATCACAATCTCGCCACCAGTTTGTGGGCTAATTCCTTTGCGTTCTTTGCGTTGTCTGACTTCAAAACCACCGAAACCTGAAAGCTTTACTGTTTCCCCGTCAACTAAAGCAGTTTCGAAGGCGTCAAGCATTGCATTGACAGCTTCTTCAGCGTCTTTTTTGGAAAGTCTTGCTTTTTCGGCGACTACCAAAATTAGATCAGCTTTATTCATAGTGCATCCTCCTTGAATATTTTTTTCATCCTATTAATAAAATAACACACAACATAAAAATCAACAATATAAAAGTTAATCTTCACTTATAAGCGGACGATTCATCAATTTGATAATTGTTTCTTTCGCGTCTGTTTGCTGATAAATCACAGAGTAAATTGCGTCGATAATAGGAACAGATATTTTAAAATTTTTGGCCACTTCATGAATTATCTTAGCGGTCCTAATTCCTTCAACGGTTTTCGTGTTATTCTCTAAAAAATGTTGCGCACCATGCTGAGCAATTTCAAATCCTGCTTGGAAGTTTCTCGAGTGTCGTGAATTGCAAGTAACAATAAGATCACCTAATCCAGTCAAACCCATATAAGTGGCCATATCTCCGCCAAAATGACTACCAAACCTCAGCATTTCTTTGAGTCCTCGTGTGATTAATGCTGCCCGCGCGTTATCACCATAACCTAGGCCAGAAAGGGCCCCGCTAGCTAGTGCAATCGCATTTTTATATGCCACTCCTAGCTCCGCGCCAACCTCATCAAGCTGAGTATAAACACGTAAATAATCATTGGCAAATAGCGCTTGAATAGTACTAGCGGCCGTAATATCTAGACTTGTCGCGGTTATCATTGTTAGCATTCTCACAACAACTTCTTCAGCGTGACTTGGTCCAATCAAACTTACGATTGATGATAAGAACTTTTTGTCAATTGATTCTCTTATTACATCGCTAATGCGCATAACCTTCTCAGTATCAAAGCCTTTTGCCGTATTTACAATAATTACTTTTTTATCTAAATTAGCATTTATTTCTTTAAGTAAACTACGAATTGCCGTAGTGGGAACTGAGATAATGTATATTTCACTAAAGGCAATTGCCTGCTTAATATCTAGTGTGGCCTTGATTTTATTATTTAGTTCTACTTCATTGCCAAAATAAAAACTATTACGATGATTAATATTTATGTCATCGACTTGTTCTTTGCTAATACCATAAATTAATGGCTCATGATTGTTATCAGATAGCACTTGTGCAAGTGCAGTTCCCCATGTTCCGGAGCCAAAAATTGTCACATTCATTTATTTTCGCTCCCGGAATAATAGTTTAATTGGCGTACCATCAAAATTGAATGACTCCCGGATCCGATTTTCTAAATAACGCTTGAATGAAAAATGAAGATAATTTGGATTATTAACAAATAAGACAAATGTTGGTGGCTTAACGGCTACTTGATTGACATAGAAAATTTTTAAACGCCCGCCATTAAACATTGGTGCTTCGTTCATTAGTTGCGCATCTTGAATAATTCCATTGATTGTATTGGTTGGAATTCTAAGACTATAGGCCTGTTCAACAAAATCAATTGTTTGGAATAGTTCATTGATTCTTATTTTTGTAAGTGCTGAGACAAAAACGATTGGGGCATAATCTAAAAATTTAAACTCTGTGCGAATTTTCTTTTTAAATTCATCCATGGTTTTTTCATCTTTAACAACGGCATCCCACTTGTTTACAACAATGACAATTGCCTTGTTTTCATCAGTAGCGTAGCCAACAACATGTTTATCTTGCTCGCGTATACCTGCAACTGGATCGATGACAAAAAGAACAATATCCGCTCTTTCAATCGCTCTAAACGCTCTTAACGATGCATAGCGATCAATATCTTCATATATTTTGCCGCGTTTTTTTAATCCCGCAGTGTCAATAACCACATAATCTTTTCCATTACGGGTAAAGGGCGTATCAATTGAGTCTCTAGTAGTGCCAGATATTTGACTAACAATGACTCTTTCTTGGTTTAAAATTGTATTGACGAGACTAGATTTACCAACATTAGGCTGACCAATAATACAAAATGTTGTTGCATTATTTTTTTCTACTTCTTTTTCAAGCGGTAATTTTTGCACAATTTCATCAAGCAAGTCACCAATTCCAACCCCGTGTTCACCACTGACGGCTATTGGTTGACCGAGACCTAAACGATAAAAATCACTCACTCCAGCGGCGTGTTGACCATCATCAACCTTATTAACTGCAATGATTACCGGTTTTTTAAAACGGTAAAGCATTTTTGCAACTTCTAAATCATCGACAGTCACCCCTAAAAAAGCATCCGTAACAAATACAATCACATCCGCTTCTTTGATTGCTAATTCAACCTGAGCGCGAATTTGTGCTTGAAAAGGGGCGTTTTCTATTTCAATACCCCCAGTATCAATAACATTAAAACTCCGGGTCAGCCACTCCGCTTTTCCATACATACGATCGCGAGTGACTCCTCGTTCATCGTCAATGATAGCTTGTCTTTGCCCAATTAAGCGGTTAAAGATTGTCGATTTTCCTACATTAGGACTTCCAACTAGTGCGACAATTCCCATACTACAAACCTACCTTACTTTTCACAATTTCTGATACCTTGGCAACAACTTCTTCAATCGACATATGACTAGTGTCAAGAAGGATGGCATCCTCCGCCTGACGGAGAGGAGCAAAATCACGATGTGAATCTATATAATCGCGTTTTTCTAATTCTTTTTGAATTTCGGCTAATGGAACTTCAATCCCTTTTTCAATATTTTCCTTATAACGTCTTTTTGCTCGTGTTTCCACACTTGCAATCTGATAAATCTTTACTTCAGCATCAGGTAGGACATACGTACCAATATCACGACCATCCATTACAACTGAACTAATTTTGGCAAGCTCGCGTTGTTGATCAACTAAGGCTAGGCGTATTGGTTTATAACTAGCAATATAACTTACATTACCGGAAACATGAGGCTGCCGGATGCTTGTAGTCACATCTATATCGTTAACAAAAACCCGACCATCATTCGTAAGATGAATACGAACCTTGTCAATAAGACTACAAGCTTGTTCTTGATCTTCGGGGTCAAGGCCCTGATTTAACACTGCCCACGTATAGGCTCGATACATTGCCCCAGTATCGATGTATGTAAAACCAAGATTCTTTGCAATCAATTTGGCAATCGTACTTTTGCCTGCTGCTGCAGGCCCATCAATGGCAATCGCGATATTTTTTTTCATGATAATCTCCTATATAAGAAAATGACGAGGGCAGTGAGGGCAGCAAGGATAATAATCGTTGCAATACTAACCCTAACAATATATAAAACTTTTTGGATTCTTATTTCACGCTCAAGACTTCTTTTTTGTTCGCCAGTCGGATCTTTGCGTCGCTCTATTTCAAGTAGAATAGTTTCAGCGTCAAGTGATGTCGTCGTGTTGATTTTGTTTGTTTTGGCTTCTTTTTTGGTACTTGGGGGTAGCTTATTAATCGTGGTCGATTCGTCAACCTCGATCATTTTACTAATCTGCCGCCGATAGCTGGCATACTTACTCACACGAGAACTATAACTTTTACTCATAATTTTACTCTTTTATATTAATATAAAAAGCATTTAAATGATAGAACAAACATCTCAACTTTATTATTATCACAAGACAGAGAGCTCTTTAACAAATAAGCCATTTGATATTTACTATTTTTACCTTTGAGTTTATAATATATATGCATGAATAGGAGGAAGTTATGGCAAAGAAAGTAAAGATTATTAAAGAACAATGCATCGGATGTGGTGCATGCAGTGCAATTAGTCCTGATATTTTTGATTGGGATGATGATGGCACAATGAAAGTCGTGATGCCTGAAGTCGAAGGCGAACACGCTGATTTAGCCGTTGAAGCTGAAACAAGCTGCCCAACTGGCGCAATCGTCGTCGAATAGTAATAAGCTACAAAAAAGATGAGCAATAACAACTCATCTTTTTTTGTTGGTTGAATTAAATTTTCTCGATCAAACGTTTCGTACTTTTATATGTTAGAAGTGTCAAAACAATGACCGCAGCATTTTTAATAAGATTAAATGGGGGAATTATTGATATAAATGCAACCTTGGTAAATGGTATTTGACCAGCAAAAAACATATTATTATATAAATCATAGATCAAGTAAAAATTAACAATAGTAGCAACACCAACTTGAACAAAATTAGCAATTATTAAAGCTAGAATCGCGTTAGAAAATTTCCGATTTTGTTGGTAGATTAGTGCGGCGGGAACAATGAAGGCGAGTGAATAAATTAAATCCGCTAATTCGCCAATAAATGCCGTTGAAGTCAGTGGTAGTTTTATCAGTGTCCTAATTAATAATACTAGTGAACCCGGAATTGGCCCATAGGCAAAGCCGGCAATAAGAGCAGGGATTTCATCAAAGTGTATATTGAGAAAACCAAACTGACCAGGAAAAATTGGAAAGTTAAATGGTGGGACAGGAATAATATAAAACAAGGCAGAAATTGCTCCAAAAATTGCTACACGAGCAATAAGTTTTGTCCACGCCCGACTCCGATAGTTTTGTTGACCATTATTTTCTTTTCTTGATATTTCCATACGTGCCTCCTAAAAGAAAAATCCCAACATCGTCAGGGATTGCTTGATGAAAATAAAAAGATGCTTCTTTCATCCAGACTTTAACTGTCGCCACTGGAATTGCACCAGTTCAGCTTGCGCTCGCGGGGTTTACCGCCGGTGAGGAATTACACCTCGCCCTGAAGACAAAACTATTATATAAATAAAATTAAACTTTTGCAATCAATATAGAAAAAATTACCGAAGAAATACTTTATAGGCCTCTTCCTTAGAAATTTGTCTATATTCTCCTGCTTCTAAATCGCCCAATACAATCAAAGAAATTTTTTCTCGATGCAGGGCAATTACTTGATAACCTAAATGTTTGAAAAACCTTCTAACTATTCTCTTTCTTCCTTCGTGAATCGTCAAAAGTACTTTTTCATTAACAAATAATAGTTCATCAATTTCCACAAGCCGATCATCAATATATACGCCCTGATTTATTTTTTCCACCGCCGCACTAGCAAAACGACGATCTAGTGTTGCAATATAAGTTTTATAAATAACATTAGAAGGGTGCATTAATTTATTTGCATATTCACCATCATTAGTTAAAATAATAAGTCCAGTTGTTTGGTAGTCTAATCGGCCAACAGAAAATAACCGTTCGTCGATATTCTCAAAATATTCATAGATTGTCTTTCGACCCTGTGGGTCACTTTTAGTTGAAATAGTGTTGATCGGTTTATGAAAAATATAATATACATGTTGCTCGACACTTAGTAATACATCATCAAAATAAACGCGATCTTCACTACTAACTTTGGTGCCAAGCACCGTTACTACTTCGCCATTGACTTTGACTCGCCCACTAATAATGTGTTTTTCCGCTTCTCTTCTTGAGGCGACACCTGCCATCGCTAGGTATTTTTGTAATCTAACTTCCATAATGACTTTTTATGTACTTGATAAATTTATCTTGCTCGGTTTTATTTTTAAATGTGACACTGACTTTAAGACCATCTTTTTCTATATCCAGTGGATGATGTTCGATTTTTTTATTTGTTTTATACGATTGCGCTAAAAGTTCTAAACTTCTGACGTTAAGCGCTTCTTTTTTAGCAATTTCGGCGAGTTCAAGGGCATGATTTTCTGGTAGCGTAATCAAAGAACGGGCATGGCCAAACTTAAGCTTGCCGCGGATTACATCACTAATAATTGAGTCAGGTAGCGTAAGCATCCGACAAATATTTGTCACTTGTGGGCGTGAAATTCGTGTTAAAGTTGCAAGCTGCTGTTGAGTATAATTATAATCACGAGTTAAGTAAGAAAAAATTAGAGCTAGCTCAATTGGATTAACATTATGTTCATCACGAGCAATTGTTAGCATAATAAGTAGTGTTTCTTCATCGCTAAAATCCCCGACTATTACGTGGATTTCACTTTTTTCACTTGCGCGCACAGCGTGAAGACGCCTGCGTCCGACGACGACTTCATAATGATCTTTTTTGGGCCGCACAATTAGTGGTTCAATAAAAGAGTTATTATTATAAGCATTAATTAAAACGTCAAGTTGCTTCTGATTGTACTTGATTCGTTTCAAAAATACACTATCATCAATTTCATCGACATTAACAAGACGATTAGGTAAGACCTTATATTCTTTTTCTAATTGATAAAGAATATTGGAACCGGAATATTTTCCAACTAAATCGGTCAGTTTTTGCGATAAAATCTTTTTATTCTTCTTGCTCATGTTCAATTATTTCTTTGGCAAGACTTGCATAAGCAAGACTACCAGAACTGTTGGGTCGGAATAAATTTACAGGTAACCCTTTTGCACTAGCCTCTGCCACACTAATATTGCGTGGTATTTGCGTCAAAAAAGTTGATTCTTTAAATAAACCCCTAATCTCTTGCGAAACTTCTATTCCTAATCTAGTACGGGAATCAAACATTGTCAAAAGAAAACCTTCAATTCCTAGGGTCTTGTTATAACTAGTTTGCACTTGCTTGATTGTTGCTAAAACTTGAGCAACAGCATCTAGTGCAAAATATTCACACTGGACAGGAATTAAGACACTATCGGCCGATACCAGAGCATTTGTTGAAAGCATTCCAAGAGATGGAGGGCAATCGATGATCATATAGTCATAACTTTTTTTAATTGTTTGCAATAAACTTTTTAACATAAAAAATGGTGACTGCCGCCCTGCTGCTTCAACATCCATTCGTGATAAAACTAGACTTGAAGGAAGTAAATCTAAGTTTTTCATTACTGATTTTTTGATAATGCGGTTGACATCAACGCCCTTAAAAAACCCATCAAAAATTGTGTTTTTTAGCATCGAGCTATCAAGCCCAAGCCCGCGACTTGAATTAGCCTGTGGATCCATGTCCACAAGTAAAACTCGCCGATTTAGTTGGGCAAGTGCGCTCGATAAATTAATCGCTGTTGTTGTCTTACCCACTCCACCTTTTTGGTTGGCAATCGCAATCACTTTTCTCTTCATTAAAGTGGTTTCCTTTTAATTTGTGCATAAGTTCGAGGAAATTTATCGTTAGTTTCTTTGAGTTTAAGAAAAACAAGATTATTACGAATAGCACTATCGCTTTCAAGTTGATGTGTGTCAGTTTTGATGTGTTTTACTTGGAGCGTCTTGAGAGCTTTTTTGCTTTTTTCTAACTCTTCGAGGCCACTAGGACCTTTAAGTGCGATAAAAACCCCATCAATTTTTAAATAGGGAATGGCAAGTTCTAAAATTATTGGTAAACTCGCAACAGCACGGGCGACAACAATATCAAAACTTTCGCGCATCGATCTCTCAAGATCTTCCGCCCGTTTATTCACAATTGTCACATCTTTTAAATCTAGCTTTTCGACAAGTTCTTGTAAAAAGAGGCATCTTTTTTGCGTTGGTTCAACTAGAAAAAGCTTTAATTTAGGGAAAACAATTTTAAGGGGAATTCCCGGAAAGCCAGCACCACTACCTAAATCCATGATTGATTGAGACTTGAAACCATGAGTTTTAACAAGTAATAGACTATCTAAAAAATGTTTTTCGACAAAATCTTCTTTGGCTAACGCCGTCAAATTCATCTTTTGATTCCACTCTTCAAGTAGCTCACTATATAGTGAAAACTGCGCGACCTTTTTATCGTCAAAGTCCACGTGATAAGTTTCTAAAAATTTCTTAAGTTGTTTGATTTCCATTGTTGTTATAGCGTTTTATATGAATCATTAAGATTGCAATATCACTAGGATTAACACCACTTATTCTTTTCGCTTGACCAATTGTGGTTGGGCGCACTCGATTGAGTTTTTGGCGTGCTTCCAAACGAAGACCATCAAGATTAAGATAGTCTAGTTGTTGCGGGACGGGATAATCCTCAAGTTTTGCAAACTTTTGGGCTTCCGCTTCTTGTTTAGCAATATAGCCCTCATATTTTACCATAACTTCAAGTTGAAATATACCTGTTATATCTAAATTTAATGCCAGCAGTTCCGGGACAAAAGCAGCAATTTTTTCATAGCTTACATTTGGTCTTTTCACAAGTTCGTGGGCTGATAATCCCCCATTAAAATTGGGATAACCAACACTATCTAAATAATCAATAAGTTCCTTATTTGGGCCAAAATTGGTTGACTTTAAGATAATTTTAGCCCTTTCTAGTTTATCAATTTTATCAAGAAACTTTTGATAGCGGTTTTGATTAATTAATCCTACTCGATACCCATCGTTAGTAAGGCGAAGATCAGCATTATCGTGGCGAAGAAGTAAACGATACTCAGCTCGCGATGAAAGAAGGCGATAAGGTTCGCTTGTTCCCTTTGTTACTAGATCATCAATCATCACACCAATATATGCTTGATCACGACGGAGAATTAGAGGTTCTTGATTACGTATTTTTAATACCGCATTAATTCCTGCCATCAACCCAAGACCAGCCGCTTCTTCATAACCAGAAGTGCCAATTATTTGGCCTGCGGCATAAAGGCCCTGATACTTTTTAAGTTCAAGTGTCTTTTTTAACTGTAGTGGATCAAAACTATCATATTCAATTGCATATGCATACTTTAAAATAACAGCATTTTCAAGGCCTGGCAGTGAATGCACCATTTGCTCTTGAACTGCTTCGGGCATACTTGTAGAAAACCCTTGAAGATACATTGAATCTGAATCACGTGACTCAGGTTCAAGAAATAATTGGTGACGCTCCTTGTCGGCAAAACGAACAACTTTATCTTCAATGCTTGGACAATAACGAGGACCCGTACCAGTAACAAAACCGCCATACATCGCCGAATCATTGAGATGGTCGTTTATTATCTCGTGCGTGGTTGGTTGCGTATAAATAAGATGACATAAAACTTGTTCTTCTTTTGTTACATAACGCTCGTTAGTAAAGGAAAAGTTTAAGTAGCCTTCCATTCCATATTCTGGTTTAGTTTTACTAAAATCAATTGAATCGCGTTTGATTCTTTGGGGAGTTCCCGTCTTAAGACGAATTAGTTCAAAGCCCATCTTCGCCAAAAAGGGTGAGAGTCCCTTCGAAGATTTTTCGCCTTCTGGTCCGGCTTCTTTAACGGCGTGACCAATGAGAACTGTCGATTCCATATATGTTCCTGTCGTCAAAATGACAGCGCGACTATAAATATTGCGACCATCACTAAGTTTCACACCATAAACTTTATCTTTATCGTATAAAATTTCTGTGACCATCGCCTCAATAATTTCCAAATTATCAGTATTGAGCATCGTCTTTTGTACATACTCGGGATAGCGAAGTTTATCAGCTTGAAACCGTAGACATTGGACCCCAGGTCCCTTGCCAGTATTTAACATTTTCACCTGTAATGGTTCATGATCAGCAAAAACGCCCATCATCCCGCCAAGTGCATCGATTTCACGGACAACAATTCCTTTTGCCGACCCACCAATACTAGGATTACAAGGCATATTTGCTATTTTTTTTATGTTTAAAGTTAAAAGCAGTGTTTTAGCTCCCATATGGGCGCTAGCTAGTGAAGCTTCAACACCAGCATGGCCACCACCAACGACAATAATATCATAGGCAAAGTTCATTATCCGACAGAACCTTCCATATCCAATTTAATGAGACGATTGAGTTCAAGGGCATATTCCATTGGTAATTCGCGTGAAAAAGGTTCGATAAAACCCATCACAATCATTTGTGTGGCATCTTCTTCACTAATTCCCCGACTCATCAGATAAAAAAGTTGATCTTCACTAATCTTACTGACAGTCGCCTCGTGTTCAATATAGGATTGATTGTTCTCAATCATATTAATAGGAATAGTATCGCTTTTTGAAATGTCATCAAGGATAAGCGTGTCACATTCAACGTGAGTTTGGGAATTAATCGCCCGTTTTGTATGTCTTACTTTTCCCCGATAATTAGCGGTTCCCCCACCATGAACGATTGATTTAGAAATGATTGTTGATGATGTGTTGGGTGCGAGGTGAATCATTCTCGCACCGGCATCTTGAATTTGTCCTTCACCGGCAACGGCAATGGAGATTGTTGTTCCCTTTGCACCTTCACCAATCAAAATACAAGAAGGGTATTTCATATTGACGAGACTACCAATATTTCCATCAATCCACTCCATATGGCCACCAGCGTGAACTAGTGCCCGTTTGGTTACAAGATTTACAATATTATTTGACCAATTTTGAATGGTTGTGTAACGACATTTTGCATTCTTATGAACGATAATCTCGACAACAGCGGCGTGTAGAGACTCTTCACTATAAATTGGCGCCGTACACCCTTCAACATAGTTGACATCTGCTCCTTCATCAACAATGATTAGTGTTCGTTCAAATTGACCCATTTTTACATAGTTAATCCGGAAATAGGATTGAAGGGGTTTATCAAGTTTTACACCTGGCGGAACATAAATAAATGAACCACCGCTCCAGACAGCACCATTAAGGGCTGTAAAACGATTATCATCATAGGGAACGACAGTATTAAAATATTTTTTAAATAGTTCTGGATGCTTTTTTAGCGCTTCATCAGTCGAGAGAAAAATAACACCCTTTTCTGTCACTTCATCTAACATATTATGATAGACAACTTCACTATCATATTGGGCGGCGGCCCCAGCTAAGTATTTTTGCTCTGCTTCAGGGATACCCAACTTTTGAAATGTATTTTTAATTTCTTGTGGGACATCATTCCAGTCTTTAACTTCATTATCAGTCACACGGTTAAAATACGTATAACTATCAAATTTAACAACACTAAGATCCGGTCCAAAGGTCGGTGCTTTGCTCGCTTGGAATCCTTTGAATGAATTAAGACGGAAATCTAACATCCAGTCAGGTTCGCCCTTAAGAGCGCTGATGCGACGAACGACTTCCTCATTTAAACCAATGCCTGTTTGAACACTGGACATTTGCCGGTCATGAAAACCGTATTTATATTTTTCAAATTTAATGTCTTCCATTATTTTTGCTCGTCTCCTTTATGAGTTATTAAGTGTTTAGCTCCATGCCAACCTATCAGCGCACACTTTAAGCGCGATGGTTGCTTTGAAGTATTTATAAAAACAATTGCTTCGTCGAGCACCTCTTCATCAAAAGGCTTTTCATCAAGCATTAATTCGTATTGTTGGATAATATAAAGCGCATCAGCTTCTTTTTTGTTTACGAGTAACTCAGTCATCACTGATGTTGATGCACTAGAAATAGTGCATCCAACCCCATCCCAAGCACAATCCTTCACAATATTATCTTCAATCAATAAATAGATGTGAATGTCATCAATACAACTAGCACTGTTCATATGAATTGTTAAATACCGAGGATCTGAAACCTTCCGTTTATTGCGGGGATTTTCATAGTGACTCATGATAATTTGCCGCATTAATGCGGGATCAAGCGAAGTAGGCATCGAGAAAATCTCCTCCCTTTTTACATGCATCAACAAAAAGATCAATATCTTCTTTTGTTGTGTAAACATACATACTCATCCGAATTGTTGCGTGCGTTTTAAGAAAGTCAGTTAGTATTTTTGCACAGTGTTGACCACTTCTAACGGCAATTCCTTTGCTATTAAAATATGTTGCCGCATCTTGAGCAAAAACATTTTTAAGATTCATGGTAATAATTCCAGCTTCGGCCAATTCATTATAAATAATGACATTATCAAGTTTTTTTAACTCGCTTATCGCATAAGCTCTTAGTTGTTCTTCGTGTTTAACTATATTTTCTAGTCCAAGTTCTTCTAAATATTCAATCGCTTTTTTTAAGCCAAAAACACCTTCTAAATTTAGCGTTCCGGCTTCAAATTTCACTGGTGGGAGCATTAGATCAACGTCGCCACACATATCAAAACGTGCACTCATGCCGCCGCCCATCATTAAAGGATCCATCTTTTCTAATAAATGATACTTACCAAAAAGGACACCAATACCAGTCGGACCCAACATTTTATGTCCACTAAAAGAGAGAAAATCAATATCTAAATCTTTCACATCAGTGGGAAAATGAGGAACAGATTGGGCTCCATCAACAACAATAAGCGCACCAAATTCATGAGCAATCTTTGTGATTTCTTTTAAGTCAATAAGAAACCCCATCACATTAGTGACATGGGCAACCGCGACAATTTTTGTCTTTTTAGAAATAACTTTTCTCAAGTTGTCTGGCGTTAATTTTCCTTGTTCATCCAGCGGAATATAATTAACTTTTGCACCCGTATGTTCACTTACTTTAAACCATGGTAGAACGTTTGAAGCATGTTCTGCTTGGGTAATTAGAATTTCATCATCTGCCGTTAAGTGTTTGATACCAAATCCATATGCAACGAGATTAATTGACATTGATGTACCACTAGTGAAAACAATTTCATCTTTTTCACTATTGATAAATCGGGCAACAGTCGCCCTAGTTTCATCAACACGCACATCAACTTCATAAGCTGTTTGATAGTCACCACGATGACTATTGGAAGTAGTCTCACTTAAATACTCAACAACCCCATCAATTACAGGTTGTGGTTTAAAGGTCGTTGAAGCACTATCTAAAAAGACGAGTCGTTTGCCATCAACTTTACGTTTTAGCATAGGAAAATCACGAGCAATTTTCCGATAATCAATCATTTATAATGCCTCCTCAAGCGCTAATGTTAGTGCTTGTGCAATAGATTCATCATCAACAAACTTAATAACGGGTTCAAGATAGCCTTTTGTAATAAGACGTTTGGTTTCAGCCTCACTTACTCCCCGTGATTGCATATAAAATAAGTGTTCTGCACTTACTTTGCCCACTGTTGCAGCGTGAGATGCGGCGACGTCATTATGGTGAATAACTAAAATCGGATCAGCCTTAGCAACTGCGCGCTCATCAAAAATAATAATCTTGGCAGTTTGATGCGTCTCGGCTCGACTCATATTTTCAAAGATTGCACTAGTGCCACTGAAACTTAACTTTGAATCATCAATAACGACACCAAAATTTTTCATATCCGCAAAAGTGTGACCATGTTTATGGAGGAAAGAAATATTATATTCTTTACTATGTTGTGTATCGACTAGACTTGAGAGAAACCAATTAGTTTTAGCATTAGCTCCAACTAGATCAACTTGAATTTGAAAATTACGACTTGCACGAGCAAAATCCGCTGTTGCAAAGTCGATGTCTGCCCCTTCTTCAAGCCGATAAATTCTCGTCATCTCATTTAAATCATCACTTAAGAGATGGATTATTTTCCCGCTTGTATTTGCGTGGATCACATAGTTGATGGCCTTTGAATTATGACCGAGTTTGATAATTACGTTAACAGGCATCGTCGAAGCAAGATGAACTTCATTTATGCCATCAGGAAAATTCGCTTCATCAATAATCCGCTCTTTGAGATTAATATCATCAAACAAAAGCCGTCCTCCTTCACGTTGTGAAAATGCGGCTATTTTAAACTCACTCATTTGTTAAATGCTTTCCTTGACTGCACAAGTTCCTAAACTAGTAACCTTTGCTTCTTCTTTGAAAATTTTAATACCTTTTTCTTTGGCAATAAAGTCATAGCCTTCACTATCGATACGTTGAATAATTGCTGGATCTTCATCGACAACAACTTCACCATTAATCATCACAATTGCACGGGTTGGATTGATTAAATCATAAAGACGAGCATAGTGAGAAATAATTAAAAACGAACGATCGGATGCTTTTTCATTATTAATTTGATCCGCAATTATCTTGATACCATCAACATCAAGACCAGAATCAATTTCATCCAACATTGCAAGTTTTGGTTTTATTAGTTTCATCTGTAAAATCTCATTACGTTTCTTTTCACCACCTGAAAATCCTTCATTTAAGTTACGATTTGATAAATCAAGTGGCATATTCATCTCTTTACTCGCCTTTTCAATTAATCTAAATAACTTAATCGGTGAAATAGGTTTTTCGCTTCTTGCATTGAGGGCCGCGCGAATAAAGTCCGCATTGACAACACCAGGAACTTCACTAGGAGCTTGCATCCCGAGGAATAATCCTACACGACTTCTTTCGTCAACTGACATTTCTAAGACGTTTTGCCCATCAAAAGTAATCGTTCCTTCTGTCACAACATAATTGGGATTTCCCATGATTGCATTGAGTAATGTTGACTTACCATGACCATTAGGTCCGAGCAGTGCAACAACTTCACCATCACTAATTGTTAAATCAACACCATTTAATATAAGTTTATCGACAACCTTAACATGTAGGTTTTTAATTTCTAATTTTGCCATAATACCTCCGTGTAGCGTCTTTTATTTTAGTACATTCACCCCCCAGCAACAACAATAACGATTATTTAATTTATTTTTATAAAAAATAGACATTAATTTCAGCCAATTTCCGATAAATAAAAAAAGCAATAATTCTTATTGAATTAGTATAAGATTAAAGATACAATAAATAAGCATATTATTCAGGAGGTATACATAAAATATGAGAAGACGTAAAACGACTATCTCTATTGCGGCCCTAACTGCGCTGACACTAATTACTGGCTGTAGCAGTAATCTTGTTGAAGATACAAATGGTAACGTTCTCACCATGACAATTGGTGACAAAACCGTTTCTATCAAGGCTGATGATTTGTTAGATGATTATCTACAATCACAAACCGGACTCAAGAGTTACTATGATGCAGTGTATGAAGTTGTTGTTCGCGAATTGTTTGAACAAAGTGATCAAACAGCAAATCGTAACGAAGCTTACGACAAGGCTGAAGTAGAAGTTAAAAGTACAACCGAAAAAGCACGCGCCAACGCAAGTGGTGGCGGCTCATATGACAAAGAATTAGACGCACTCTTACAAGCGGAAGGGGTTGAAACCCTTGACGAATATAGAGAAAAGAAAGCCTATGAATTCATGAAGACCGAACTCAAAGATCAATACTTTGATGGTACTAGTACATGGGCAACTGGAAGTTGGGATGATCTTGTTGAAGATTATCTAAATGAAAGACTTCCATATCACGTTCGTCATATTCTTATTAAAGTTGGCGCTGGTAGCAATACTATTTATAACGCCACAATTACAAAAGATGATGCACGTAATTTAGGTAGTGCTGTCCGTTCACTTGCAACTCGGGCACAAAATGAAACTTTTGGTACACTTGCCAAGAGTATTAGCCAAGATGAAGGTAGCGCAAAAGAAAACGGCGACCTCAAAATCATGGATATCAAAACTGGATTCGTCAATGAGTTCAAACTTGGTGTACATGCCTATGAAGGTATTTATAGTAACAACGCCGCTTTACCTGGTGACGCTGCTGATAAATTAGGCATTCCTGCCGATCACCAAACTTTCCTCGAAAACTTAGGTTTAGCGGAGGTTCCATACGAAGCCGCTCTTGATCTAGTCAATGTCGCTGATATTGAAAAAGATGAAAACGGTGAAGAAGTCAATGATGGAGAAGCCAAGTACTTCCCACGTAATGTCCTCTTCAATAAATATTTCAACCGTCACAATGTTGCTATCATTACGCCAACAGACGCTGATGTCAATGGCGAAAATGGTGCTTTAAACCCAACCTATCAAGCCTTAAGTGGTTTTGAAATGGTCGCCGAACTTGGCAAAGAAGCTCTTGTTGATGAAAAAGGCAATGTCATTTTAATGGTCAGAGCCGGTAGCAATGGTGGTTATGAAGGCGTTCACTTTATTTCAATTGAACGTAGTGCCTTAGTTGATGACGTCAATGGCGTCTCACTTGAAGACTATTACACTATCAAACTACCAAAAGATGAAGGTTATCCAACTGTTGGTGACCAACCAGCTGATACATTTGTCAACTACTTTGAAGCAAATGACAGCACCTATAGAAGTCGTGTTGATTATATTAAAGAACAAATCAAAGGGTTTGATCCTCGCGTTGATGATCGGATCTTCTCCTTATTATTTGATCACTTAGATGTCGAACTCGCCAATAGCGAACTCGAAGGCAAAATCTTTGAATACATTGCCGCCCAAGAAGCATCAAGTGTCTTCAATGACCAATTCCAACTAGAACAATCATGGAATACTTACACTGAGTACTTAACTCAACAAGAATTCCTAAGAGCAAATCGTCTCGTCCCAGAAACTTGTGTTGTTGACTTTGAAACAGCCGACAAGTCTGGTACAGCCTATGATGGAGGAGTGTGTTACTATGCAAAATAAAGCAAAGAAACTTACCGGTTTCCTAGCACTATCACTAGTGTTAGCAGGCTGTGGCGAAATTGGCGCCCTTCCAACCAACTATGAAGAAAAACTTGTCAATGATATGAGTCATGAAATTAATAACGCGTTAAAAGTTATTTATGACAAATACGTTGAGACCAATCAAAGTGATGAAGCAATTCTTGATGAAGTTCTTCTCGCCGTTGCTAAGGCTAATGAAGATGAATTCGATGATGCTGTCGTTGCCGAACGTCTCAAAGAAAAGTTCTATGATGAAGTTTCAAATGGAAGTTATGAATTCCGTCATGTATTTAATGAAAAACATTACATTATCGACATGATTTATCGTAACAACTACTATATTGTCGACACCAATGGCGATAAAGTCGCTGTTGATCGTGTTACTAATGATGAATTTACCTTCTTCAATGAAGGCATCTTCCTCCCACACATCAATGAAAGCAACTTTGATGATCCTGCTCATAAGTTAGTTCATTTCGACTACTATAAAGATTATCTTGAAGATAAATTTGCGGATGAAGTCTATCGTGAATTACTTGTTGAAAAGTACGTCAAAGATGAACAAACCGCTAGTATTGGTCGTAACTATGCACGGAAGGTGACTTATGTTGCCATCGAAGATAGTTCACAAAACCCAGAAGCGGCCAGAACTCTTGTCAATGCCTTTGTAAACGAAAACATTCTTAATACTAATGTTTCGGCCCGTAATCCTGATCTTGAAATCCTTGCCAATGCCTGGCGTGGAGTTAAAGGCGCTGCTGGTGACTTAGTTGCCGGTGATACCGAATTAGATCTTCTTACTGCTGCTGGACTCGATGTTAATAAGCAAACCCTATATGGCGAACTTATGACTAGATACGCGCGGATTAAAACAGATGAAAAAATCACTGACCGTACTGTCGAAAACGAATTCACTAACAATGGTGCCTATGCCAAGGAAACTGGCTTAGAAATCAAAAAGAATGAATTACGTAAAAAAGACTTTGTCGTTAGTGACTGGGCAATTAAAAATGGTGGCCTTAGTGATCTTCCAGCCGCAATTCGTGACCGTCTCTTCAACATTGGTGTTGCCAATGGTGTTGACTTCGTCCTCGATGATGCTGGCGTTCTTGCTGATGCTGGTAAAGTATCCGAAGAATTAGGTAGCGCTAGAAACACCTTTGTTCGTAACATTGATGGCAAGTACTATCTTGTCCCGCAAACCTACGAGAAAAACAATAACGCTAACTTCGTCTTCTACGAAAATGGCACTTATTATATTGTCCAAATTGAAGAAGCTGTCAACACTGCTAAACTAACGGAAAACAATCTCCGTTACTATGGCAACACTGATAACCTCATCAATAGTGTGAGAACTGAAGCCGAAATCGATGTCATCACTAATAGTGTTGCCCGTCAACTTGGTGAAGTTGCTTCCACAAGTACAAATGCTCGCCAATTCTACATTGAGCAATTAGACATTACCTTCCATGATGAAGATGTCAGAGCCTTCTTCGAAGAACGCTTCCCCGATATCTTTGAATAGTTGATAATAATAATAGAAGAAATAAAGGAGCCAAACGGCTCCTTTTGTTTTATAATTAATATTATAGAAAGAGGTGCAACAATGGATAAAGAATGTATTTTTTGTAAAATCGTCAGCAAGGAAATTCCTGCAAATATTGTTTATGAAGATCTTGATGTGATTGCCTTTCTTGATATCAATCAAGCAACAAAAGGCCACACCCTTGTGATTCCAAAAGAACATCATCAAACATATTTAGCAACTCCCCGGGAAGTGATGCATCGGGTCATGGATGTCGCGCAAAGAATCGGCCAGGCCCAAATGAAACAACTATTAGCGCGCGGTGTAAACATTTTGATTAATAATTATCCACCCGCTGGTCAAGTCATTCCCCACTTCCATGTTCATGTCATTCCTCGCTACGATAAGACAGATGGACTGCTTATTGAGATGATGGAGAAAACTCATCCTGAATTAAATCTACCTGTGCTTGCGAGCAAAATCAAACAAGGTTTATAAAAAAAATAGCTTCTTCGGAAGCTACTTTTTTTAATTATTTTTTTTATTAGGTTTATATAAGACGTTATTATCTAACGCCCAGAGTCGTTGCGAAAATTCACCTTCTTTAGTTTCATCAAGCGCCTTCTCGACCATCTTGATTTTCGCATCCATATCATCGATCATACTGAGAATGATTGCTTCTTTTAGCATTGGCACTACTGGTGAACCAAATTCCATCTTCCCATGGTGAGATAAGACCATATGTGTGAGTAGGACTGGAACTTCGCCCTCAATTTTTAATTCTTCGGCAACTTTAAGTACTTCCGCACTCATAAGCGAAATATGACCAATGAGTTTTCCCGCGGTCGTGTACTTGGTCGCAATAGGACCACTAAGTTCAATTGTTTTACCGATATCATGTAAGAGGACACCCGCTAATAAGAGGTCATAATCAATATCTTCATAATTACTAGCGACAAGCTTAGCCATATTTGCCATTGATAGTGTGTGCTCCAATAATCCGCTGACATATTCATGATGATTACGTGAAGCAGCTGGATAAACAACAAATTTATCATAACTTCGTTTAACTAATTCATTAACTAAACGACTAATATCTTGATCGACGATTTCACTTAAAAAACCATCAAGCCGCTCTTTCAGTGTTTCTAA
The DNA here is from genome assembly GCA_964480275.1 of uncultured Staphylococcaceae bacterium. GTDB lineage: Bacteria > Bacillota_I > Bacilli_A > RFN20 > CAG-826 > DATESG01. The sequence goes on from CAYZOC010000006.1 coordinate 26,244, forward strand.
GGGGATTTTCGATGAGATTGTTAAGTCATCAAGATTATATTGGCCAATCGTCATCGGGCGAACGCTTAAGACCTTCAATTGCAGGGTTCCGCGGTAATCAAGGACGTCAGCTACGACATTGACCACTTCTCCTGTTTGAAAAACTTCGAGATCATTATCGTTAATATCCCAAATCTTACCATCAATTCGGCCTGTCTTATCTTGAAAGCCGATGGTTAAATATGCCTGACCACTATTGCTAACACCTTTAATAACTTGATTGATAAGAAAGTTTTCACTAATTCTCATTCCTTCAACTAATTCTCTAATATACATTTTCTTGTTCCTCCACTACTTTTTTTATTTGACTGTAACTATAGCCCTTTTGAGCAAGTCGAACGCTTATTTTTTGCTTGAGAATCTTTTGATCATCGATACTTCGACTTAACCGCGTAGCTAAACGCTGGTAGTCTTTGATAATAATCATCGTCTCATCAACATAAAGGCTAGACTTTAAACTTGTTACTACTTGGGCACAAATATGATGATCATATCCATACCTATTTAGTTTACTATAAATCTTATTCAATAATTTGCTTTTTGCGATTTTATTTGTCTTTTCCACTAACTTATTGGCAAGTAGGTTAGCATTAGCTAATTGTGTGCTTTCATCGATAACAACAATCTTATCAATAATAGAGAGATCAATCCCTTTATCTTCGAGACGTTTTTTGATAAATTTTGGTCCATAATTTTGCTTAAAATAATATGAAAAGACACTTTTTGCATAAGTTTCATCATTGAGCAAATTATTTTTACTAAGTCGATCAACTATTAGCGATATCACTAGTTCTTCGACTTGTCGTTTTACTAACTTATTAGTTATTTCTTCCCTGGAATATAATCCCCGTGCCAACACTCTTAAAGCATAGTGATAATGGGTGAGCATCTCACTATATTGCTTTAATTTATAAAGTTCTTCGTCACTCAGCTCTTTATTCTTATACAAATAAAATTCACCCAAGACTTCAACAACTAAATCTAGCGACTGGCCATTATCAAAAGTAATTTTTACACTTTTCTTCTTGGCTTCAAGCTTAGTAATGCGCATCTACCACCCATTCCTTATTGCCCGATGATATACACGGAGGGCATTTTTACCAAATGTTTCAAGTGAATACTTTTGCGACAAATCGTAAGCCTTGGCAACCATTTCCTCACGAACTAGTGGATCCATTTTTAATATTTCGACAATCTTTTTAACAAAGTCATTTTCATCCTTAAAAAATAGTCCTGTTTCTTTGTCCTTGATTACACCAACAAGATTTTCATCATAGCGGGCCAGTAAAAGCTTATGAGCGGCCATCGCTTCCATAAAAGTCAAACCCTGTGTTTCCGTAATCGAGGCACTAACAAATATTTCCCCCAGATGATAGTAAAAGCCAATTTTATCAGGTGGAACTTTGCCAACAAATAACACATGTTCACTAATGCCTAAATAATGCGCCAACTCTTCTAGTTCGACTAGATAAGGGCCACCACCGACAATGACAAATTTGGTTGGCATATATTTACTAGCTTCACGGTCAAGAAATTTTTGATAACCACGTAATAGTACATCGATACCTTTTTCTTTTGCAACACGGCCAACATATAAAATATTAAATGTTTTATCAATTGCGTACTTTTGTTTGAATTCGGCAATTTTATCAAAATCAATATTTTCTTTTCTGAATTTAGAAAAATCAATGCCAGTTGGAATCACGTTGATATAGCGATCAACACCATACTCACGGAGTGCTTCTTTTGTTTTTTCACTAGGGGCGATAAATTCACTTGCTAGTTCAGCTTGACGTTTCGAAAAACTCCTAACAATTCTTTTGGCGAAAGGTTCAGCTTTGCCCTTCGTTGCATAATAAGTATAATCCTCATACATTGTGTGATATGTGTAAACGTATGGTATTTTTTTTAACTTCGCATAAAACTTACCAAAAATTCCAACACCAGCTTCCGTCTGAACATGGACGACCTCGATGTCGAGACTATTAAGAATTTTCATTGCTTTACTATTAAAAACACTGGCCATCCGATAGTTATATAACTGTTTTAGTTCAACGCCAGGAACACGAATGACATTATCTTCAAACGTTGTTTCTTTGGAAAAAGGATTGGTTGTAATTGTAATACAAAGATGACCCATGCGATTTAAAATCGTATGCAAATAGGCTGTTGATGTCGCCACGCCGTTAATTTCTGGAGCGAACGTATCGCTAAATATTGCTATTTTCACCGCTTCCGTCCTTTCTTATCCTTACCTAAACGTGAACGAATCTCTCTAAGGGATAACTTACTCGTCTCATAGGCCGTATCACTAGAAATTTTTCTTTCTTCAAATGTTTCAACTTGTAAATCAATGAACGATTTGACTTTGCCAGTTTCTGGATCGACCAAACCTTCCATTGAGGAGCGATAAAATGCCGCTACACCACCACCGACAACAAGGCCAGAGTAAAATGTTGCAAAGCGCCAAATAATTTGAATCGCCTTAGTTAAGATTAAATCATTATTGAAAATCGGCAGGAACATAACTTCATAAAGATATTCAGTGACACCAGCCCCACCAGGAATTGGAATAATACCAATGACCATTTGTAAAAAGCTCGTCCGCGTAATTGTGGCAAAATAGGTTGCTCCTGTCCCTAGTGACGGATCGAGCATCACTCCAACGACATAGGAAATTGAATAGAGTAATAAAAATTTTGCAATAAACAAAACGACAATCGCTATTGTCGCCGGAACGTTTGAGGAAAGGCGACGCAGTTCAATGCGAAAGTTTTCTGTACTAATCGTAAGTTTTTTCTTACGGCTTTCTGGATTGCGAATAAGTTTAATCTTTGCCAGTAAATCTATTCCCTTCTCAATCATAAATTTATGTAGTTTCTTCGAGAGCGAAACTAGTAACATAAAGAAGATAATACTGCCACTGATGACAAGTCCTGCTAGCGCAAAAAGCCAAAGCGGAATATTTACTCCAAGCAGGTTAAGAGGCGGTGAATTAATAAAAATATTTACGTTAAAGACGACAGAGATGATACCAAAGAGGATTAAAACTATTTGATAGAGAATGTAATACATTACAACAATCGAAGCACCTGCAGAAAAATTGACTCCCTGCTTGTTATATGTTGCGACCTGGGCAAATTGCCGTCCACTGCCACTAGGTGTAATATTTGCATAAAATTGACCAATAAAAGCGTTAGCAATACCACGATGAAGTCGATAGGTACGTGTATAAAGGCGGGCAAAAAAGAAAAGAATGACACCATCAATAAAATAAAAGCCTAGTAGTAATAGAACAATTATATACGCATAATCATAATTAGCATTGGGACTTTGAAGAGCGCGAACAACATCATCAAAAGTATCCCAAAGAGTAAAGGTTGAATAGCCTAGCGTTAAAATTAGAATAAGCACAAGATTTGTCACATACTTGGCGGTCTTATTCTTAACTTTTTTCTTTTTCTCTACATTTTGATTGCTGAGTTTTTCTTGTTCCATAACGTAATTGATTATACCATAGCCCTACTTAAAAATATGCGCTATTTAGTGGATTATGAACTAGTTTTGCCTCTACTTTTTGGATTTTTTCATTGCTTTTCTTTGTTGACGACTAGGAATTAATCTAAATATGCCTTGAATTATTCGTAAGTTTAACAAGGAAACAATGCCATGAATTTGGCGCTTAGAAATTGCACCACCAGAGAAAGAAGAATATGAACGGATTGGCGTATCAAGAAATACTTTAAGCATCAGCTGTTCATTTAACTCGTTACCCTTGGCCATATCTTTAATGACCGCGCTGACTTTTTTAGCAATAAAGCGGCCCATGAAAGTCGTCCTTGTATCATTTAGGCAGTTGTTAGCGCTAAATGGTCGTTTTGATGGAGCATAATAGTGATTGATTCTTTTACCATACAAAGTCGAAAATTCACTGAACGGGACATCAAGACTTTCACTATTTAATTGATAGTAACTTGGCAAATCTTCACTCAAGTCTTTAAAGGCAAAATCTGTCGTAATTTTAATCATCCGACTCAGCTTAAGATCACCACTATGTGGGGCAACATAAACTTTATATGTTCCATCGTCAACTTTAAAAGTCTTGCTTTCAATGTCATAAAGAGCAAAATCATCTTTTTTAAGTTTAAACTCAACAACTTTTTCTTCACCTGCTTTAATCAAGACCTTTTGATAATTTTTTAATTCAATTGGTGCGGCAAATATTTTTTGCTTACGGGGACCAACATAGAGTTGAACGATTTCCTTCGCATCATATTTGCCACTATTTTTAATCGTCGCCTTGACAACTATCTCATCACCATCATCAAAACTATTGGCAGATAATTCAATATCTTTATAAATAAACGAACTATAACTTAGACCATAACCAAAGGGAAATAACACCTTCTTGTCCGCTTTTGTGTAGTAGCGGTAGCCAACATATATTGATTCGCGATATTCTACATTTAAACGCTGACGGCCAAAATGTTTATTGCTTGGAACATCATCAAGTGAAAGTGGATAGGTTTCTGCTAGTTTTCCACTAGGAACGACTTCGCCAAATAGTAATTGATAAAGCGCCTCACCACTACCCTGCCCCGCTAGATGCATGTGAAGAACAGCCTTGACCTTATCAAGCCATGGCATCAAGACTGGACTACCTGCTGACAAAATAACAATGATGTTATTAGATACAGCAGTTAATTGTTCAATCAATTGATTTTGAACTAGTGGTAAATCTAAGTGCGTGCGGTCCATCCCCTCCATCTCGTATTCATCAGGAAGACCAACCATCACGACGACATAATCATTATTTTTAGCTAGTTCTAGCGCATGGGAAAATTTATTATCATCGGCTACTTTGTCACTAATTTGATAACCATCAGTGTAGGAAAAATTAACTTGATGACTAGTAAAAGCTTCAAATGCACTTTCTAGTAAACGAGGATTAATCCTGCTGGAACCACTACCTTGATAACGAGGTTTTTTGGCAAATTCACCAATGAGAGCAACACTTGCTTGCTTTTTCAAAGGCAGGAGCTGTTGTTCGTTTTTAAGTAAAACTGCCCCTTCAGTTGCAGCTTTAACCGCTAGATTATGATGATCACCATAACTTATATTTGATTGTGATTTAACACGAGCTTTTTTTCTTAACATCAATTCAATAAGTGGCGAAATTGCCTGGTCAATTTCCTTTTCTTTGACTCCGGCACTAAGTAATTCTTCGACAAGTTTTTTGCTAGAAAAATGGCCACCAGGCATTTCTAGATTTAACCCCGCCTTAACACTAGCGCCCAAATCAACGACAGCCCCCCAGTCGCTGACAATCAAGCCCTGATAGCCAAAGCGTTGACGGAGTACTTCCTTAAGAAGAAAAGGATTACGGCTTGCGTGGAGCCCGTTTACTTGATTATAACTACACATTACACTTGTAGGTCGAGCATTTTTAATGACCATTTCAAAACCACGTAGATATATTTCAAACAAGGCTCTTTCATCGACAATTGCATTCATTAGTAATCTTTTGTCTTCCTGGTTATTAACAGCAAAATGTTTGACTGAAGTACCAATTCCTTGACCCTCAATCGCCGCGACTAAACTAGTGCTTAGGCGTCCAGAAAGATAGGGGTCTTCACTGAAATATTCAAAGTTACGTCCACAAAGTGGATGACGCTTAATATTTAGACCAGGTCCTAGAATGATATCAACTCCTTGGTCGATACATTCTTTTGCTAGTGCGACGCCAATCTCTTCTAGAAGTTCGTCATTGAAAGTTGAAGCTAAGAGACTAGTGGTCGGGAAAGCTGTCGCTGGTAGTGATTGCTCTAGCGCATTCATTCCTTGATTTTCAACTTTTCTTAACCCGAAAGGACCATCACTAACGACAAGGGAAGGTAGCCCTAAGCGTTTAACACTATTGGTATGCCAAAAGTCTTTGCCTACAAGTAATTTTACTTTTTCTCTTAGTGTTAAATGTCGAAGGATGTCTTTTACTGTTTCCATATTAACCTCTAATGATAAATTGTTTGATTGTGGCAAAAAGTTCATCATTTTGCTGGCCAATCAAATCATAATCAATTGTTTTTGTATATGCTTCAAGGGCCATTTGATCGTTTTGTTTTGCAAGGACACTAAGGTTTTTTTGCATCGCCATCAACTCATCTTCAGCCCGATTAGATAAATAAACAAAATGTTTGTGATCAGGATAAATTAGGGGCCGGATATGGCTAACTTTGCCAGCATAATCAAATAGTGGCTTAGTATAACTAAGGGGAATAATTTTATCGCGAGCACCATGAGCAATCAGTGCACTAACATGATGATTTTTCAATGTTTTAAGTGTCGAGTGGTTGGCAAAACGTCCTAGTTTAAGCCAGGAAACAAAACGGTAGAAATATTTCGCAGCAAATTTAGCTTTGGTATATCTAGTTGAAAGTTCAACAATATTTGCAAGACCGTTTAGTACAACAACTCTAGTAATATTTGAATTAGGATTAAGACTAATAATATTACCGGCAACTAGGCCACCCCAAGAATGACCAATAACAATCAGTTCGCTATTTTTAAAACGGGGGTTTTGTTTTAAATATCTAAGGAAGTAGGTTGCATCAACTAATGCCCATGAAACATCTTTGATATTACGGCCATCGCTTTGACCACATCCAAGATTATCATAGGCCAAGACCGCTAGATTGTTGTCTTTTACTAATCGATTAATTTCTTTTGTGTATGCTTGATGACCAGCACCAATCCCGTGAAAGAAGATAATCACCCGCGCAAAGTTTGTTACCTGACTAGAAGAATATATATAGCCTCGTAGTGTCTTATTGTTTTTAGTTTTAAAACTAAATGACTCAGCATTTAGATCATTAAAATCATCTGCAGTAAAATATTTTAACAGCGGATTATTATCATATCGCCTATTAATCTTTCGATTAACTGCAAGATAAATAACGCTCAAGTATAAAAAATAGATAACGACCAAACCAACAATTACAGCAATACTTATATAGATTATTTTTTCGGGATTTGACATAAGGACCTCTAGTCAATTATACAACATAAGTTGCTATTCTTTAACTTATTGTTAAAGAGACAGCTAAACTACTTGTAGCTTCACAATTGATGTGAGACTTTCCTTAGATATTAAAAAGGGGAATTTATATATTTTAAAAGAAAAAGCCTGATAACTGATTGTTGCACTTGTAAAGCATTTGTAGACACATTATAAGACCTAGTTAAAGCCCAATTC